>JAJQFK010000126.1:7233-14411 GCA_021201175.1 Candidatus Gastranaerophilales bacterium
CTACACCCAAACTTTTTGAAGGGATGACTTTTGAAGATTACAAAACAACAGATCCGGACGGCAGCAAAAAACAAAATGTACTAAATGCAGTAATAAATTATTACAATAGTGCTTGTTTAAATTATTTATACGGTTATAACCTAATTTTAATAGGCAATCCTGGCACTGGTAAAACAATGTTATCATCAATTCTTGCAAACATGCTTGTAAGAAGTTATTTTCAAGCCAAATTTATAAATATTGTCGATATGTTTGAAGAAATAAAAGCAACATTTAATAATACTGGCAAAATTCAAACAAAAGAATATATCGATAATTACAAAAATGCAGAATATTTATTTATTGATGATTTAGATAAAAAAAAGACGCCAACGGACTATGTTAAAGAAACATTATATGCAATTTTTAATTATCGCGTTGAAAATCAATTACCGATAGTAATATCGGCGAATAGCGATTTGACGGCATTGGACAAGATTTTTGACGAGGTTATTATTTCACGGCTTGTGCATAAAGCTACGGTCGTTTTATTTACGCATGGTAACGAGAGGTTAAAACGATGACAGAAGAACAAGAAACAACACTATCATTGAACCCGGACGTTAAGATTAAAGGAATGGATTTGGCAAACGGCAAAAATCTTTAAAATGGACGATGATACCGGGCTTGATTTTTTTAATAAGGCTGCAAATTGTGCAGCAAGCAAAATTGATGAATATTGTTTTCGTTATTTGTGTTTTAAATGTTCGGGTGGTTTAAAGCTGCATTTTATAACAGCACGCAGCGAAATTATTGAAGTTGCAACAATTAATTTTATTCAAGAAAAAACGAAGTTAATTTACGGCAAAGAATTTACAATCAGTTTTCGCCCCTCAACTGATTTATTGCCGCCACATAAAAGTAAAGAAATCCGTATTGCTGCAATGTTGCAGAATAATAAAAAAATTGCACTGGCTATTGATGACGATGATTTGTGCTTACAAATGTACCATTCAAAGGGCATACCGGCTATTAAATGGCAAAATGGCATGCTGCCTTCAAAAGTTATTGAAGAATACGGCGAATCCATCGGTAGTTTGTTAGGCAAAAAGGGAGTAATTACACCATGTCAGAATTAAAAATTAAACCGGCAAATGAAATTATCTTCAATAATCATTTTAAAAAATTGAAAAATTATAAAAGTGGTACAGTTATATTTGTTGTAACCGGACTTTCAGGCAGACTTTTAAAAAGCAAATACTATTTATTAACATACATTGACACATTAAGAAGCGATAATAAACTTCTTGCCCTGGATGACAAAGAAGTATACATGATTGTTTTTCTTGTAAGTGAAACCGGCGAAATTTTTACTACAATACGCAAAGAAAATCAAGAAAATTTAGAAAAATATAATGTTGGGGAAATATTTGTAATTAAAATTGCGGCAGCGGGTGCTGGCTCTGCCGGCATAGTCTGCCGGGAGGAGTAGGGCATACGCAATTGCCGGCGTCGCCGGTATTATATGGCGCTTGGTTGTTTGGGTATATAAACAATGTTTTGCCCAAACCGCAGAGCTTACGGCATTAAAATTTTGGGGAAATTTAATCGGCGTTGATTATAAAGATGGGCAAACCGCAAATGTTTCAATAACATTAACTGATGTAACCACTGAATATCTTGCAGCCGGTACGGTTTATAAAGATTTGACAACCGGCTTGATTTTTAAGACTATATCACAAGCAGCAGCCGAAGAAAATACAATTGTTGCTATTGCCGAATGCACAACATCCGGCACAGCCGGCAATTTAGCGGTCGGCACTGTTTTAAATATTGCAAACCCCCTGGACGGTATACCAACAAGCATTATTGGATATATTTTGTGATATTACGGAGCTTAGTGAGAAAAAAGACGACATAACAATTACAGTTGTAAATTTCAAAAAAAACGGCGTTGTTATATCCGGGCAAGTTGAATTGACACAAAACGATATACCCGTTCCATTATTTATAAACACCCCTTTTGTGTTATTAAAAAATGACAAGGGCGGATATGAGTTGCCGGCGTATGCACAAAAACAACTTGACGAGTTGCAGCGTCAGGCGGTTTTATACATGCGTGGGGATTCAAAGGAAACGCAGCTTGATTTGTTTGGCAATGTGGCATGTGCAGCAAGTTAATAATAAAAACTTTCTTCCTCCACTAAACAAGGGCGGATTTACCAAAGGGGGATGCCCCGGTAATCCAAAGGGTGGCGGGAATGGTTTTAGGCAGGATTTGATCCATAAAGCACGGTTAAAAATAACCGTGCTGCCAAAAACCTATAAAGTCGGCAGATTGTGTAAATTGTGTAACAATCTACACCCACTGCCGCAGCAGTTTAAAAAGGAAGAGAATATGAAAAATGAAATTAAAACAATAAATGATATTGTATCGCTTGAAACCATTGAAGATAAAAACAGTTTACAAATGTTAATGGCAGAAAAAACCGCGGATGATAATTTGCCGCCACAAGCATATTGTCCTATTTGTAGATGTGATTTGCTGCAAATTGAAGAAATAGCAGAAGGCGACACCGAAAGGGGTGTGTATAAGTACAAATGCTTAGATTGCGGCACTATATTTTATTTGCTTGAAGATTTAACAGCAAGCTGCCGCCGCGGTATTGCAAATGCAGAAAATAAAATTAAATATTTTGAAACGAAATTAAAAGGGGGATGACATGGGAAAAATTACTTTAAAATCCGGGTTTGAAATTGCAAAAAATTATGTTTTGCCAATTGTTAAAACAATTGCGAAATCGTTTATTTCAAGGTACGGGAAAACTACTTATGAAAAATTATACAAGCGTTTTACGGAGGGTTTAGTTAGTTTTGAAACCGCATTATCAAAATGTCTTAATTCAACAGACGTAAAAAAATTAAAAAAACATATAGAATGTGCAAAACTAGGACTTGCATTTTATGAACAAGTGCATATAACACTCGATAGTGTTTTGGCAGAATACAACGCAATAATTTTAGAGTCTGAAGAACGCCTAAAGACATTAGAAGAAAACAGCACGGAAATTGAAATTCCGGAGGGTAATTAAATGTGTTTTATTGATATTCAAAAACTACCTAAATTTGCATACAACAATATAACATATATTCAATGGTACAAAGATAATTTATGTAATATATGTTTTTCTGAAATGCCGGACATTGGCAACAAAGAAATCAATAATCAAATAATGACTAAAAGCGAAATCAAGCAAGCAAAAAAGAAACCTTTGTATCTTAAAAATACGGTTTCTTTTTTATTGCAAGATTTAACAAAAAACAAAACTTATACTTTTACCGTAAATAAACATTATGCTTATGACGGTGCAACCATTTTGAAATTCTTTTGGCGGGTTATAGGTACAAAAGAAGATATCCGTTTTAAAATAGCTGCCTTAATTCATGATGTTTTGTGCGAAAATCATAGCTATGTAGATAACGATAGGTATTTTGCCGATAAAGTTTTTGAACGTTCGCTTTATGTTGGCGACACAGCGGCTTTTATACGCTGGTTAATGTTTCACAGCGTGGACAATTTTCAAAAATTTTGCGGGTGGCGGGCAGAGGCTGAAGGGGCTTGCGAAGAGCAAGACCCGCAACGCCGTTTAACGCCCGCCGCACAAGACAGCGGGTGGGAGGGTTAATCAATGTTGACAACCATCGGCATAATAATTGCACTTATTGTTTCAATAATAGGGTTAGTGGTACAGATTGGCGCAGCTGGTATTTATATCGGTAAACTGGAGGGATTCAAGGAGCTTGTTAATTATAAATTTAATGAGCAAAAAGAACGGCTGGATAAGCATAATAATTTTATCACGCGTATTTATGACCTTGAAAAAAAAGAGAGAGTGAACGAGGAACAAATTAAAGTTGCTAATCACAGAATAGAAGATTTAGAAGGGGGATAATAAATGAAAAAAATAATATTGCATTGGACGGCAGGTACAAACCAACCATGCAGCACAGATTATGAACACTATCATTATTTAGTTACCGGTGACGGCTTGTTAATTGAAGGAAAATACAAACCCGAAGATAATGAAAATTGCAGCGACGGGGTTTATGCACAACATACCGGCGGCGGCAATACCGGCAGCGTTGGCATTGCCATGTGCGGTATGGCAAACTATACAACAGGAAAACCCAATACAACAAAATACCCGCTAACTGCGGTACAATGCGAAAGATTTTTTAAATTGATTGCTGAAGTAGCAAAAAAATATGACATTGCAATTACTCCCGCTACTGTAATGACGCATTACGAATTTGGGCAGAAAAACCCAAAAACAACAAGTTATGGAAAAATTGATATTACATATTTACACCCGTACAGTGATGTTACAGCAAACAACATGGGGGATTTTATAAGGGGGAAAGCTAATTGGTATCTAAGTAATTTATAATTTTTTCTATCTTCACCGGGTATACCCGGTTTTTATTTGTGCAAAAGGCAGCTTAAACTATTTTAAGCTGCCTTTTTTGTTGTTTCAGAGCGGCACAACTAAAAATACACAAAATGTTCAACCATACCCCCTAATTTTTAAAAATAAAAGGGGTTAAATATATTTTTGGTATAAAACTATATAAAAATCAAAATAAGGGCGTTTAAACGCCTTAAAATTAAAACCCGGCTTTCAAGATTGAATGTCGGGTTTTTTGCTATCGTTATTTAATTTATCTATTAATACATGGCGTTTGCGATATCGGTCGAGTTGATCCGTTAAGTATTTTTTTTCTTCCGGCGTCAAACGTTGATTTAAAGTTTCTGTTCTTGCCGTACCTTTTGGACGACCACCGCCTCGATATCCGCCGCGCGGATATTGTGTTTTATATAGTTGCATTAAAACATCATCCTTTAATGCAAAAGACTTCAACACATCTTGAGATTTTATTTCAGAATTTTCAGCACAAAAATCGGATATAAAACGAATTTTGGCATTGGTTATTTCATCTTTGTTGCGCCCGCCTGTTTTAATTTTGGCTTCGTCTAAAAGTTTTCCCCGGTGCAAAATTCTAATATATAAAAAATCTGATTCCCCCTCGCGGGTTTCATATTCAATCTTTAAACGCATTATACCGCTAACTCCTTTATTATATTTTTAAATTCTCTTTTAGCTTTACCACAACTAAAATATCCGCCGGTTTGAATGCCATGTTCTTCATCAACATACTTAAACAAAACATTTTTTCTATCATATTCACTTGAATAAATGTAAAGTGTTGCATGTCCGAATAATTCGTTTATTTCAAAATCAAACCCCCAAAAATTAACTCGTCTGTATTTTAACATTTTTACCGCCTTTTAATTGTATAACTCGCAATATCTAAAAGTTGCATTTTTTAAAATTTCATTAATTTTTTCGCGGGAGCGGGAGCTCGCTTGCGAGCTCATTCCCGTTATATCATCAATTGTCAAATTAAATGCGCTACATATTGCAGTGATTTTGTTTTCTCTAATATTTTCTTTTGCTTGTTTGATATTGTATGTTTCGCCAATATCAATGCCCCGTGCAAAATAAACACGTCCGTTGTAATTAAATTCATAATCTAAAAACATAATTCTTGCCGGGTGCAATAAATTTTTGTCCAATCCGATATTTTGTTTTTGCATTTTGAATATCCTTTTTAATATAATGCCGCTTTTGTTTATTTTTTTTAATATTACACTTGAAAAATATTAAAAATGATTTATAATGAAAATATCGGGGGCGGTAATTGGTAGTTACCGTAACCTGTTTAAGCTAAAGGCGATACTCATTTTATATGGGTATCGTTTTTTATTATGTACATTACCAATAAAAGCAAAATTAATGTTAAATTGATGTTTTCCATAATTTAGCCCCCCTTTCGTTGAACTATCAGCCATAAGCTAAAGTGGTTTGTTGTGCTGAAGTTTTTTGAAAAAGATTACAGGCTAGCCCCCGGATATTTAATTTTCAATGTTCTTTATTGCGGGAGCGGGAGCGTTGGCGAAGCCAAAAGCTCATTCCCGCTATTTTAATTATAACTCGTTATTTGTTTTATGCAAGTCAAAAAACAAAATTAACTTATTAATTTTTACATTTCTTTACTTTTGTTTTTTGTATGTCAAAAACCATAAAACATAAATTGAAAAATTTAAGCATTGATTTTGTGGTAAATATTTTATGTTATATTTTTTGCTATTCTCTAAAATGCCTGCTATATAAGGGTTTTGGCTTAAAGGTACTGTGCCGTTCGCAAAATCAAACGGGGGTTGTTGTCCCGCCTGCCGTCTTGTTTTTAGTCCCCAATTTTTTTAAATTTGGCTTTTTATTTTTCCTTTATCCCTTTAAATCCTTTAATAATAATCATTTTAGCGTTTTTGTATTTTAAGTAATTTATTTAAGAAATAAATCTTGAAAAATCAGCAATAACAATACTTTTGGATATATAAAAATTATTAAAATTTTTCAACCTAAAAATTCAACCTTTTTTAATTATAAAAACGGGTTTAATTCAGTTATAATGCAACTTTTAAATTTCTACCAATTCAACTTAAAAATTTTAAATTTTGTAGATTAAATTTTACGCGTTAAATTAATTTTGATTTTGTATATCAAAAAACAAATTATGCACAAAGCAAAATTTGTTCTAATTCAGTAATATTAATTATTTCGGGCATATCTTGTAAAACATTTAAAAATTCACAAACATACAATTTTAAGTTCGATTTTTGACCATTACTGCCCACCATAAAAGAGACTTTCGATTGAAAGTCTCTTTTATTATGCAAATAGTCGATTTTCGCCTCTATACTTGTTCAGACTAGGTGAATACCCAAAATAACGAAACGCCAAAACACAATAATAACTTGCGTTTTAAAGGTTTGAGCGTAATCTTATTCTTTATTTTGACTGTTACTCAAGTGTTGCAAGGCTTTTAACCCAAAATTCGTAAAATTTTGTTCATACTCTTTTTGCTCTTTTCCGGTTTTAAATTTCTTAGCTTCTTGTTTTGATGATAATTTCATCAAACTTATAATAAATTCTGTTATAAGAATTTTTTGCTCACTTTTAGAATATTTTTTGCCGTCAAATTGCATAATAAAGTTTGGTTTTTTATTTGTCATAAATGCATTAAATCAACTATTTATTAAATTAATTAATATATTATTTAATTAAACACTTGATTTT
>JAJQFK010000216.1 GCA_021201175.1 Candidatus Gastranaerophilales bacterium
CAATTAATAATATGGATTTAGGTAATTATCAAGAAGCTTTAACTTTATATGAAAAAGCGATTTCACTTGAACCTAAAAACTTAAATTACATTCATGGTAAAGCAATTGCTTTAAAATATTTGGGAAATTGGGAGGAGTCAAAACAATTACTTGAAAAAATCGTTAAAGAATCTGAAATATTGACTCAAACTAAAGTAGCACTTGGAATGATGTATTTAACAGAAAAAAATTTTGAAAAAGGAATGCCTTTATATATTAAAAGAAGTCTGGATACAAAATTTTCACAAATATTCAAAGACAGAATTTATAATAAATCAATAGATTTATCCGATAAAACAGTACTTTTATTTTCAGATTGCGGACTTGGAGATACTATCATGTGCGCAAGATATCTTCCCGAAATAGTTAAAAAATCTAAAAGTGTTGTTTTACAAACGGATAAAGAACTTGTGGATATATTACAATATAATTTCCCTATGGTAAAGGTAATATCAAAATCAGAAAAGTATAATAATTACGATACAGTCATGCCAATAATGGATATAATGTATGCGCTAAATTCAGACTTTAATTCTATTCCGTTATCACAAGGATATATAAAACCTGTAAAATTCAAACAAAAAAAATATTCTGAACTCTTTGATACTAAAAATAAAAAAGTAGGAATATGTTTTAGGGGAAATAACAAAATCTTTAAAAACCGGCTGATTCCGTTTGAAAATGTCAGAGTTTTATTTAATATTCCGGGAATCACCTATTATTCTTTTCAAATGAAAAAAGACAGACATAATTTTTCTAATCTTGTCAACCTGAAAGATTACATAAATGATTATTCAGATACATGTTCTTTACTGTCAAATATAGATATAATGCTTACAATAGATTCATCAATTGCTCACATGGCAGGCGCAATGGGGAAAACAGTATTTCTTCTTCTGCCAAAAACAGCAGAATGGCGCTGGTTTAATGATGAAGAAACCACCCCGTGGTATGACAGTATAAAAATTTTTAAACAAACAGAATCCGGAAATTGGAACGAAGTTATTAAAAGAGTATGTAAAGAGTTGTTAATATATGAAAGTAAATGATGAATATACTCTTATTGTGGAAAAAATGATAAACGGAGGAACAGGACTTGCAAGAATAAATGATTTTCCTGTGTTTATAGATTCCTCATGTCCGGAGGATAAACTCAAAGTAAGAATAAGCCGTGTTTGTAAAAATTATGCGGAAGCAGAAATTATAGAAATAATAAATCCGTCAAAATCGAGAGTAACTCCGATTTGTGCAATGCATAATGTATGCGGAAGCTGCGGCTGGCAGCATATTGAATATTCGGAACAGCTAAAACAAAAACAAAATATAGTGAAGGAAACTATAAAAAATATTGCGGGTCTAAATGCAGATGTTTTACCCGTAATTCCTTCACCTAAAATAAATGAATACAGATGTAAAGTTCAATATCCCGTATCTCAAACAAAAGTTTCAAAAAGACTTTTAAGCGGTTATTATCAAAAAAATTCGCACGAACTTATAAATATTAAGTTTTGCCCTATGAATCCCCGTATAATAAGCGAAATAAATGAATACATAAAACAAATAGCGCAAAATTTTTCTATATCCGGTTATGATGAAAAACAACATAAAGGATTATTAAAACATATAATATACAGAATCTCTTCCGACTTAAACCAAATAATAATTGTATTTGTTATTAATTCTAAAAAAACACCTCAAAATTTAAAAGAACTGGCAGAACAATTGATTGTAAAATATAAAGATATTACAGGTATTTGTGCTAACTATAACACGGATAAAACAAATGTAATTACAGGAAAACACACAGAATTAATAATTGGCAAAGATTTTTATATTGAAACAATGCAGAATATAAAATATAAAATAACTGCCGGCAGTTTTTTTCAGGTAAATCCTTATTGTGCAGAAAAAATTTTTAACACCGTAAAAAAAATAATCTCTGAAAAAGTAAATAATCCTTCAATTTTAGATGCCTATTCAGGAGTTTCAAGTTTTGGAATATGGCTAAGTTCAATTGCGAGAAAAGCAGTTTCTATAGAAGAAAGCAAATCTGCTTCTATTGACGCACAACAAAATAAAGAATTGAATAACATAAAAAATATAGAAATTATAAATGGCGATGCGGCAAAAGAATTTAAAAAACTTATAGAAAGAAAAGAAAAATTTGATGTATGTTTGATTGACCCGCCAAGAAAAGGCGCCACGATTGAAGCACTGGATTATTTAACGGCACTTTCAAAAAAGTATATAGTATACGTAAGCTGTAATCCGTCAACACTGGCAAGAGATTTAAAATACCTAATTGAACATAAATATAAACTTATATATGTTCAACCCGCCGACATGTTCCCTAATACACCGCATATAGAAACTATTGTAATGCTTGAAAAGATTACCGCCATTTAAGTAATTTGAGTTAGCAGTTTATATTCAACGTCTTTGCTAACGTTAGTAATTGCAAGCGTGCAATTTATTGCATGAAAAATATTATAACAACTCATAAACAAGAATAAGTTAGAAACAAAACGGGAGTCTTTTGTATATGACTAATTTATTCATAATTTAAATTCAAAATTTTGTCCTCCGGACGGGGAAACTTTTTAAAAAAGTTTCACAAAATTTGTGCCGTAGAACTTCGTTCATTAATCAATTGTAACGCTCAACCCTAACGGTATAACTCGCACTACGTGCTCAAACAGCGGATTTTGCGGACGAATGAAATCGTCTTTGCGAGCGTTAGCGAAGCAATCTAGTCCTAGATATGTCAGAGA
>JAJQFK010000189.1 GCA_021201175.1 Candidatus Gastranaerophilales bacterium
GTTATAAAATGTAAAAATGCTGTCTTTGAAGCTTTATCAGGAATAGATGTACAGTTGAAAAACCGTTACGATTTAATTCCTAATATATTAACTATTGCAAAAAAGTTTATGGAGCATGAAACGGATTTATTTAATAAAATAACAGAATTAAGGTCAAAAGCCCAAAATTCCAGTTCCGGTTCAAAAACAAAATTTGAAACCGAAGCTTTATTAGACAGTCAGTTGAAAGCATTAATGGTTAATGTTGAAAACTACCCGCTTTTAAAATCTGACCAACAAATGCTTCAAGCTATGCAGACTTATAATGAAATAGAAGAACATATTTCAGCGGCAAGAAGATTTTATAACGCTGCTTTGACACAGTTAAGAAATAAAATCCAAATATTCCCCGGCTCTTTGTTTATAGGCTGTGCCGGTGAAGCAGCAAATTACAGTTATTTTGAAACTGATGAAGTAAGCAAAAAACCCGTGAATGCAGGTCAGTATTTATAGGCTTTAAAAAATGCAGGATAACATAAAGGATTTAAAAAAATCCATATCAGGCAGGGATTTTTTCAAGTTTTGCAAGAAAGAATTTTCAAATACAATGCAAAACCTCGAAAGAACCAGAAAATTCTATATTTGGGCGGTAGCTTTTGTGGTTTTTGTTTTAGCTTGTTATATAACTTTTGTTGTTTTAGTATATACAAATTCTAACGCTTGTATAGAAAAATTTGGAGATGTTTGTCTGCTATTTGTACATCCTCAGGCTATTGCCATAATTGTGGGAATTCTTTTTACGATAATTAATTTACTCATAAAAAATTATAAAACAAAAGCAAAACAATATATGCTTCCGAAACTGCTTTCTTTTATTGGTAATTTTAATTTAGAGCAGGACGGACAACAAGATTATGAATATGTTTCTAATTTAGGGCTTTTTAATAGCTTTAATCGGTATAATTGTGATGATAAGCTCACAGGAGCCTACAATACTTTAAATATAAAAATATTAGAATTGGATTTAAAGCACGAAAGCGGAAGTGGAAAGCATAGAACCGTTGTGACAATATTCCAAGGTATCTTAGTAATATTTCCATGTCTGAAAAAATATACCGGTACAACCTACATATTTAGAAATTCGTTATTTCCGAATTTTAAGGGAAAAAGAGTACATCTTGAATCTCCTGAATTTGAAGAATTATATGATGTATATTCCACAGACCAGATAGAGGCAAGGTATCTTGTTACAGCTGCATTTATGCAACGACTTGTAGACTTGGAGAAAAAAGGATTTAATGGGATTACTATGTCTTTTGAACGGGGAAATGTTAATATCGCTATTCCCTCAAATAAAGACTGGTTTGAAGTACCACTATTAAAATCAGCTTATGATATAGATAACTATAGAAGTATTTTAATTGAAATACTAAATTTATTATCTGTCATTGATTCTTTAAAACTAGATAAAAATATAGGACTGTAAGAATGTATGATAACACCGAAAGTATAAAACAATCACTAAATACGAGAGATTTTTTCAAATTTTGCAAGAAAGAATTTTCTTCAAATATGGAAAGCCTTGAAAAAAATAGAAGGCTCTACATTTTTCTGATTACGGTTTTGTTAGTAATTATAATATTATGTATTGTATTGTTAGTTCTTTTATATAGTAAGAAGATTATATTCGCATGGTATCTGGTACCTGTTTTGTTTCTCAGTCCGTTTGTTTGTGCTCCGGCAGCCTTTTATTTATTAAAACACTACAAAAGTAAGACAAAAAAAATTATATTTAGTAAACTTCTTTCTTATATAGGAGATTTTAAAGTAGATAACAATTACTATTATCAGTATGTTAGTTCACTTAATCTTTTTAGATACTTTAACGAATATAAATGTGATGATTGATTTTCAGGAATATATAATACTTTAAATGTTAAAATATTAGAATTGGATTTAAAACTTGTTACAACAACCAAAAAGTATGGTAAAACTACCAATTTTATATTTAAAGGAATTTTGGTAACATTTCCCTGTTTGAAACAATATAGCGGTCAGACTTTTATTTGTAGAAATTGCGAATTTGCAGGTTCGGGAAGTAGAGTACATCTTGAATCCCCTGAATTTGAAAAACTGTACGATGTATATTCCACAGACCAGATAGAGGCAAGATACCTTATTACAACCGCATTTATGCAACGACTTGTAGACCTTGAGAAAAAAGGATTTAAAGGACTAAATATATCTTTTGAACAGGGAAATGTTAATATAGCTATTCCCTCATACAAAGACTGGTTTGAAGTATCACTATTAAAATCAGCTTATGATATAGATAACTATAGAAGTATTTTAATTGAAATACTAAATTTATTATCTATTATTGATTCTTTAAAACTTGATAAAAATATAGGGCTGTAAGAATGTATGATAACACCAAAAGTTTAAAACAATCATTAAATACAAGGGATTTTTTCAAGTTTTGCAAAAAAGAATTTTCTTCAAATATGGAAAGTCTTGAAAAAAACAGAAGGCTCTGTATTACACGTTTTGTTGTTGTTTCAATAATTTTAATAATCTGTATTACGCTAATATTTTTTGAATGTAAATATCATTATATAGTTTATAATACAATTAGAGATTTAGACATAGAAGTACTTTATTTGCTGCCGTCTATTCCGTTTTTAGCCATGTCTTTTACTGCTTTGTTCCTCCTTTATATACCAAAAAATTACAAAAATCAGTCAAAAAACCTTATAATGGGTAAACTTCTTTCTTATATAGGTGATTTTAGAGTGGATAACAGTTCCAATTATAAA
>JAJQFK010000023.1 GCA_021201175.1 Candidatus Gastranaerophilales bacterium
TAGTTAAGACATAACAAGAATTTATAAGAAATTACAAGAATTTATATTTAAGTGGGGAAATAGTGGGGAAGAATTTATGAAATAAAAAACCATTTTGCTAATAATAACAAAATGGTTGATGAGTTTTTCATTACATACAAAAATTTTTGCGTGTAAAAATTTATTAAAATTACACACAAAATATAAAATGTATTTATCCCTATTTTTTAATTTTATTTTGTTATTTAATCTTTTTTACGCATTTCATTCAATAGATTTCTGACTGCTTCATGTTCAATTTTTGATAATCTGAAACTATACATTTTTTTAGTTTCTGTTTTGTATGCGCCTGTAGTTCCTTTAGGTCTACCCGCTCCTATTCGTTTACCGCCACGTTGAACCTTTTTATCTTCATTTGACATTTATTTTTCCTTTGCATTTTTTTATACAACACTTGAAAAATATTAAAAATCGTTTATAATAAAAATATCGGGGGCGATAGCTCTAACTATCGTAACCTACAAATGACTAATGTGGTGCTTATTCATTCGGATAAGTGCCATTTTTTATTATGTATATAATCAATAAAAGCAAAATTAATGTTAAATTGATGTTTTCCATAATTTAGCCCTCCTTTCGTTGAACTATCAGCCCTCAGACTAATGTAATATGTTGTGCTGTAGTTTTTTGAAAAGATGTAGGCTTAGCCCCCTTGATATTTTATTTTCAACGTTCTGTATATTTTTATTATAATCTATTTAGATTTATTTGTCAATACATATTAATCTAAAAGATAGAATTATTTTACAATATTTACAAGATGTGCATAAAAAAAGGGGAATCCTTAATATAGAATTCCCCCTTTTAAATTTAAAAATTAAAAATCTTATAAATATTCTTTCAGAAACAATTCCTTTTCAGCTTTCCTGCGGGCAATAAGACCATCAAGTTTGACACCTTTTGAATATATCCATAAATCAAATTGCCCTGCTGCTAATGGGAAATGCTTGTTATTAATGAATTTAAGCATTGTGGAATTTTTAAAATTCCCCGAACCCTCATTAAATATAAAACTTACAAGGGCATCAAATTGATTCTGATTCAATTCAACTTTTACATATTTTTCAATTGCGTTTTCCGCTGTTTTAACGTCTTGTTTTAACCAGTTTGTCGCCTGTTCCATAGTGCAAGTATCAGTACTTTTTACCCCTGTCGTATGACCGTAGCCGATTGTCCAAATTCCCGCGGGGCATTTATAAGCCTTTGTTTTTAAACCCTCGAATTTTTTTATTAAATTTATTCCGTTTTCTGATGTTTTTTTCATTTTATACCTTTTCTTTTTAATTTAATTATTGCCGCTGTTCTTTTGTTACAATGGTTATTAAAAGGTTTTTAACATCGGCGATATCTTGCCGCATTTGCGTTAAATCTTCCTGTAAAGACTTATGATTATCCGCATAAATATCTTTTGACAGATAGTTTTTTGCAACATATTCAAACATTTCCGCTTTAAGACTTGCAAGTTCAGATGTGCGGGCAAATATGCCTAATTGGATTAATAAAGTTATGACAAATACGGCGCAAGGTGCAAATATAATTATATTTTCCATTATTTCCACCCGCCTTTAATCTTTTGAAAATTGTCTACAGAATGTTTCATCATCCACCTTTTAAAAGAACCGACACCGGAGCAACAAAGCAATCTTTCAAGTATTATTGTTGATAAATACCTATCGTTATCAATATATGAATGGTTTTCACATAGTACATCATGTATCATAGAAGGTATTAAAAATTCAGGGCTTGTATTTGCACCGATAAAGCGCCAGAAGAAACGGGGAATCGTTGCCCCATCCCACGTATAGCCCTTTGGTATTGTGAAAGTATATTTATTACTTAAGTACTTTATTGTAACTTTTAAATCCTCTTTGTTTAAAAACGGCTTTTTGATATTTTTTTTGTTTTTCTGGATTGCCGCGGTCGCTCTGCTCTCTCGCAATGACGTTACCGGCATTGGATAAGTCATTGCAACATTAGGCATTTTGTCAAATTCTATTCTTAATTCATCATCTTTATACCAGATAATTTTTACTTCTGATTCCGTCATATTATTACTACTCGTTTCCTATTAATGCTGTTAAATCATCTAAACTTAATTCTCCTACTTCTTGGATTATTGCTCCCGGCACAGCCCCTGCAACCTCATTTCAAAAACTTTCAGTTTTTTGCATTCGGTCGGGCTGCTGCTCTTTCGGCGTTCCGCTTACGCTCCAGCCTACGCAAAATCCGCCTTATACAAGAACATTGCTTCTGCGATTTCTTCAGTTAATGTAAAATCGCCGACGGTCAACGGACAAAGCTGTTTTACTACGGAACAATAAACATTTTGGCAGTAGGTCAACTGCATTTTTAGTTCAAGGTTATTTTCTAAATATTCATTTATTGTTTCAAGGCTAAGCCCTAATGTTGTAAGACCTGTAATAAAGTCCAATGCGGTCATTGTAAGATTGTTTATGCGCTCTTTTTCCTTTTTTTCTTTTTCCGCCGTGTATTCTTCCGTATTGTCTATGACCTCATCATCAACAAGTTTTTCAAAAGCTTCAAGGGCATAAAGTGCATTTGCGCCTTCTTCTATTGTTAATCCCTGTTGATGGTTGTATTTGACAATGAAGTCACATCTTTCTTTCCGTGTGTATGGTTTTTCTAATTTGTATGACATTATTTTTTCTCCTTTAATCTTGTTAGTTCTACAGTTCTATATATCCCGCTGCGCGCCATGTAAATAGATAATATGCTGTAGCTGTTCCGGTT
>JAJQFK010000030.1 GCA_021201175.1 Candidatus Gastranaerophilales bacterium
AAGCTCTACCTTCACCTGTACCGCGTCCGATACCCATCAAGGCTGAACCTGAAGATTCCATAACACTTCTAACGTCGGCAAAGTCTACGTTAATCATTCCGGGTACTGTAATAATATCGGAAATACCTTGAACACCTCTTAAAAGCACCTCATCAACAACCTGAAAAGCTTCTCTCATTGTGGTTCTTCTGTCAACAACTTCAAGTAATTTATCATTCGGAATAACAATTAAAGCATCAACGGTTTCTTTTAATTTTTCCAAGCCTTGAAGTGCCTGATTCATTCTTTTTTTGCCTTCAAAACTAAACGGTTTAGTAACTACACCAATAGTCAAAGCACCGAGTTCTTTAGCAATTCTTGCCACAACAGGAGCAGCCCCTGTACCGGTACCGCCGCCCATGCCGGCAGTAACAAAAACCATATCAGCTTTACCGATAGCATTTACGATATCATCACGGGTTTCTTCAGCAGACTTTTCACCTTTTTCAGGGTTACCGCCCGCACCAAGACCGTTTGTTAATTTACTTCCAATTCTAATTTTATTTTCAGCAAAAGACATTTCAAGAACTTGAACGTCTGTATTCATAGCCCAAAATTCGACACCGCCCAATCCGGCTTTAATCATTCGGTTAACAGCGTTGCCGCCACCGCCGCCGACACCTATAACTTTTATATCAGCAGGTGTACCTCCTGTTTGTACTGGAGTTGAACTGCTTGTACTATTCTCTTTCTTGCCAAAAATGTCCGGAACAAAATTTTCCACTTATCCGCCCTCTTTTTTTTCTATTACTTTATAATTTATCTATATTGATTCTTATCATGAGAATCTAACATAATAACATAGTATTGTAAATTAAATAAATAGTAAAGCAAAAAACGTTCAAATATTATAGAATTTTAATATATATTTATTTTTGTTAAGTAATATGTTATGAAATACGCAGTCAAAAGGGGATTTTAAAACGTGAGCGAAATTTTCCCGAACAATATTTTGCTTTTAGTTGATGTTTTTTTTAACGAAGGTAATAATATTTATTGATGTCTCTTTTACTAATTTTTCTTCCTTAATACAATTAAGGAAGTTTTTTTATTGCAGCCTCATAAGCTTATTACAAAATAAAATTATTATAGCTTTCATCAATACGTTCTTGATCTATACCAATATATCCTAATGTAATTTGGGGACTTGAATGGTTAAAAATTTTTTGCAGCATTGCAATGTCTTTATACTTTTTGTAATGATGATAGCCGAATGTCTTTCTCATTGTGTGTGTTCCCACTTTTTCCTCTAATCCTGCCGCTGTAACGGCTTTCTTAATTATTCTGTATGCGCTGAATCTGTCCATTCGGTTATGAAATTTTGTTAAAAATAACGGTTCTTTTGAACACTTACCTTTTGTGTATTTGTCCAGCATTGGTTTTAACTTTGAATTAATCGGGAATCTTTTAAATTTTCCTGTTTTTTTCTCTATTATTTGTATGTATGTTTTGTTCATTACATCTCCGGTATTTAATGCGATAATATCAGAAATTCTTAAACCGCAGTTAGTACCCAATGTAAATAACAATAAATCTCTTAAATTTTTTTGTGCAAGATATTTTTCAAGTTTTTGAAGATGCTCGCGATTCCGAATAGGTTCTACTGTTGTCATAATTCACTCCTTTTTAAAAATACTTTTTATAAGTAATTTTCATTGTAAATTTATCAACAGAATTAAAAAAATATGTTAATAGAAGTTGTCGCTTTTTTTCCAAAAATGTTGCATGTAATAAATAAAATTGATATAATAAAATTGATATTAAAAGAGGATAAAACCATTATGAATAACACCAAACTCCGCACGGGGTGGGGTATTTTCACATTTTGTAACATGTTGTAAAAAACATCAACAAAATACAAAAACACAATCTGCTTTTACATTGGCGGAAGTTCTCATTACCCTTGTTATTATCGGAATAATTGCAGCTGTAACTGTTCCGACTCTTATGGCAAATTATAGGAAAAAAGAGACATCTGCGAAATTAAAAAAATTCTATTCTAATCTTTCGCAGGCTGTAAGATTATCCCAAATTGAAAATCAAAGATTTATAAAGGATGGTTTAAGTACTTGTAACGGTTCTGATCTTCCATCGTGTGATTGGTGGAAAGAAAGTATTGGCAAATATCTGCCGCTTACAAAAACAAATGCATTATATACATATAGCTACAATTGTAATAGTGGTGGCTGTGGTCAACCTTATACGCGGAATAATGTTTATTCATTAAATGATGGGTCTGCAATTACTTGGATGGGTTCAGTTGGACAAGGGTCAATTTATATTCTTTACGATATAAACGGATACAAATCTCCTAATATATATAATAAAGATATATTTAGATTTAATTTACAAGCTTACGATGACACTCCTAACAATATACATTGGACAAAAGTTTGCGGTGGTTGGAGCTGTATTCATAATTCGACATGTTCAGGAACAAATACAACGTCTGCATGCAGCAACGGGGTATTACTGGATAATTGCTCTCACGCAATTCAGTGCAACGGATGGGAACTTGATTAATAAAAATTGCACAAAATATTAAAAATAAAAGTAAACAAACATACTATATTTTTGATAGTTGCAAGGTTGTGATTTTCAAATATTTCTGTGTGCCTATTACGTAGTGAATAATCAATGTTCGCGAAACGATAACGGAGCGGGTGCGTCTTGAATTTCGCTTCCGGCACAGGCCCTGCAACCTCTTTACAAAAATCTGGCGATTTTTTCCATTCGGTCGGGCTGTTG
>JAJQFK010000109.1:0-652 GCA_021201175.1 Candidatus Gastranaerophilales bacterium
GTTATAAGATTAGATGGGTTTATGATGTTGCCTGCGAGTTCTTTTTCAATGGCATTAACTGCGCTTACAGCCCAAAATCTCGGCGCCGGCAATATGAAGCGTGCGTTTGATGCTTTAAAATTATCTATAATTTTTGCTTTTTCTTTCGGATTTGTATTTTTCTTATGGCAGCAATTGGCACCAAAAAGCGCTATAGCAATTTTTTCAACCGATAAAGATGTACTTGAAGCAGGGGCTTTATTTTTAAAATCATTCAGTTTTGATTATATCCTTGTTCCGTTTGTGTTCTGTTTTAACGGATTTTTCTTCGGAAGCGGCAGAACAATATTTGCAGCAGCAACTAGTATATTTTCAGCTTTTGTTATAAGAATTCCGGTTGCATTTATATTGTGTACATTTATCTCAGGCGCAACATTATTTGAACTTGGTATTGCAACACCTTGTTCCTCTGTTATTACAGGAACTCTTGCTTTTACTTACTTGTTATATTTATCAAAAAGAGGATTATTGGTTCAATCTGCAAAGTAGCATAATCCGGTGCCGTCCGCATTTCCCGCTGACTTTTCTATCGCGAAATTTTCTCGGACATTTTTTGGTCAAATTAAATAACAACAAAGGAACAGTTCTTTTAATGAAACTGCTCCTTTATTTT
>JAJQFK010000109.1:662-2767 GCA_021201175.1 Candidatus Gastranaerophilales bacterium
ATTTAATGAATAATTATACCTTCACAGCAACTGAGATTATTAATTTATCCCCGTCTTTTTCCTTCTTTATATTCGCTATGTCTGCATTTTCCGGAAGAATAAAGTCTTGAGAAAAAGATATTTGCTGTTCAAAACCCTTGTCTTTTACGTCAGAATTTCCAAAGACAGTTAATTTCCTGCCATTAACATTATAATTTACTTTGTTTTCATTTTCTTCAAACGGTCTTAATCCGATAATAACTTTATAAATATTATCTTCAAATTCTGTTTTGACTCTTACGGAATTAGACATAAAATCCGGCATATCAATATTATCACGTTTGAATTTTTGCTTTTTATCGTGTTTTTCAGGTTTAACCATTTTGTCATGCATTTTAAACGCGTCATCAAATGCTTTCATATCACGTTTATACATTCTATCCATATCATTCATCATTCTTTTTTCAAATTTTTTAGGATTAAAATAATCTTGATGATATTTGTATGCCATTTGATCGGCAACAAAATAGAATGCTAAAAATCCGCCTAAAAATGCTGCACACAACATTGCCAGACATTTTTTCCAGCAATGTTTTTCAAAACATACGTGTTTTTCATTTTCATTGTTGTAGTTGTTGTTTTCTTCCATATTGCTTTCCTTTCTTTGTTACGAATTATTATATAGAATATTTTTAATTTTTACAATAATACTTTTGTTTACTCACTTATACAATTATTAAGATATTCAATTGTATCAAGTTTATTATCGTACAAAAATTTTAAAAAATATAAATAATTAATATCGTGAGAAGAAATAGTAAGATTAATTTCAAATCCGTCTGAACAAAAAGGTTCGTAGTCGTAGATAACATAACTGTTATACTTACTTTTCCATTCTTTTTTGTCAACAATGCAATTATTTTCTTCGGCGGTTTGTTCAAGCCAAGGAATAATTTCTTTGGATATATTCTTAAATTCTATTCTGCTTCTTTGATTTAATCCGTTAATATATTTTTCAACTAGCATTTTCTATACCCCGTAATAACTTTTAATTTACACACTTCCATATCCCAAAATAAACATTCCGGATATAAACAGTTTAAATTTATTTTAAAAACAATAAAATATACCAAGGTATAATATAATAACTATATCTATGGGCTATTTTTTATTAGAGATAAATAAAAATATAAATTTTATGCGTAATTTAATTTTATAGGATTTTAGTTTTTAGGGTAAAACCTTATATTATTTTTTAAAATTTCATTTTGAAAATAATCCGGCAGTGTTTTAAAATCATTAATATCAATAATTAAAGGGATATTACTTTCTTCTATTTTATTTTTCAGTTCGCCGATATTGCAGTGGGAATCATTAAAATCTTTAACGGATAAATCGACATCACTTGATTCATGGGCTTCGTTTTTTATTCTGCTTCCGTAAATCAAAATTTCAGCCCTCGGACAATATCTGTCAAAGATATCAGTTAATATCTTAATATATTCATCTTGTAAAAAAATTTTATTCATTTTCTATTACATTTTTTATATTATAAACATCTTTTATAAAATCATCAATTAACTTCAAAGTTTGTTCGGCAAAATCTCTGCCGTAATCATGGGCGGTATTATTCCTATTATCTCTATATAAAAACCATCTTTTAACTTCATCTTGACTTATAAGAGAATATTTTGCCGCATATCTGAATAAATCTTTAAATGTAAGAGAATCAACTTCTTTTTTTGTTGCGAAATAAGGAGTTATACGTTTTCTTAAAAGTTTTCCTGTTTGTTCTAAAGTCATTTCTAAACTTTTAATAAGAGAATTTCTGTATATTTCATAGTCAATAGTATTTTCTTGCGTTGTTTTAATAAGAGAATAAGATTTTTCAAGTGTTTGTATGCATTTTTTTAAATATTCGGTATTTAAAGCCATAACAACTCCTTACATAACTAAATTATTATACAAAAACGAATAATATGAAGATATTGGATTATATTACTGGTTTTCTCCGATTTTGTGGACTCTTACTGTATTTATTGTGCCTGTCATAAGTTTTGGGGCAGAGTTTACTATTATTATGAGTGAGATTATCAACATCTCCGAGCCCACGCGACGGAAGCAGA
>JAJQFK010000070.1 GCA_021201175.1 Candidatus Gastranaerophilales bacterium
TAGTTTTTATCATAATTATATTTTACCACAAAAATTAAAATATTTATCATATTTTATGAGATAATTTTAAAAAAAGGAAAAATAATGAAAAAAGCAATAGTAATCGGGGCAGGACTGGCAGGGAGCGAAGCTGCATTACAGCTTGCAAAAGCAGGAATTGAAACAGATTTATATGAAATGCGCCCTAAATGTCAAACAGGCGCACACAAAACGGGATATTTTGCAGAATTTGTCTGTTCCAATAGTTTAGGGTCGTACGATATTACAAATGCATCCGGCTTATTAAAGCATGAAATGGAAATTTTAGGTTCTGAACTTATGCCGCTAATCTTTGAATCACAGGTTCCGGCAGGAGGTGCCCTTGCAATAGACCGAACTTTATTTTCTCAAAAAGTTACAGAAAAAATAGAAAAAAATTCTTTAATAAATATTATAAGAGAGGAGGTTACTCAATTAAATACGGATATTCCGCTTATTATAGCGTCAGGACCTCTTACCTCCGACAGTTTATCAAAAAAGATACAAGAATTTTTAGGTGAAGATTATTTGCATTTTTTTGATGCAATAGCGCCTATTATTGAAAAAGAATCCGTAAATTTTGATAAAGCCTTTTATTTAAACCGGTATAATAAGGGTAATGCTGATTATATAAACTGCCCCATGACAAAAGAAGAATATGAAAATTTTTACAATATATTAATTAATTCTCCCCGAATAGAACTGAAAACTTTTGAAAAAAATGCAGATTTCTTTGAATCATGCCTGCCTATAGAAGTACTTGCGTCAAGAGGTATTGATACACTCCGTTTTGGACCTTTAAAGCCTGTCGGTCTTGTTGATAACAGGACAGGTATTCAAAATTATGCGGTGGTTCAATTAAGACAGGATAATAAATCAGCCAGTTTGTATAATCTTGTCGGATTCCAAACCAATCTTAAATGGGGAAGCCAGAAAGAACTTATCCACTCTATTCCGGGATTGGAAAATGCAAATATAGTTCGTTACGGAGTTATGCACAGAAATACGTTTATAAACAGCCCTAAAACTCTTTTACCGTCATTGCAGTCAAGAAAAAATGCCAATGTATTTTTTGCCGGTCAAATTACAGGTACGGAAGGGTATACAGAATCTATAGCATCGGGATTATTAGCCGGTATTAATCTTGCCAGATATATAAATAATCAAACACTTTTGGAATTACCGCAAGAAACCGTGCTGGGCGCGCTTACACACTATATATCTTTTGAAGGACATACTTCTTTTCAACCGATTAATTCTAATTGGGGAATCCTTGCCCCGATGGAAATAGATAAAAAAACAAGAAAAAATAAAAAATTAAAAAATGAACTGCTTGCAAATAGAGCACTAACGGAATTAAAAAATTTTCTGCAATATTTATAAAGTATTCCTATAAGATTTTTTTATAAACTCGATTGCTTCCTGTTTTGTATTTACATCACCGGCTATTTGAGCTTCTTTTAACTCATAAATTATTTTACCAAGCTTAGGACCTTGTTCAATATTTAATAATTCCATTATTTGATGCCCGTCAAGCAGTTTTTCAACAGGTTTTATTTGATTTTTTTGTTCGACATAATTGTTTAAAAGTTTAGTCAGATTGCTTATATTATTTTCAACCATTTCATTTGTAACCTGCTCGCCGCGTGCAGATAATCTATCAGCCATTGCAAGTATAATTACATCAATAACGTATCCGTCCGTTTTGCGATAAAACTTTAAAAAAGCTTTTTCTGATACGTCCGGAGCGCTAACAAGACTTGAAGGATATATATGATATTTTATAAGATTTTTTATATATTCTGTCTGTTTTTTTGAAAATTTCAATTCTTTTAATATCGGAACGACTAGTTTTGCCCCGATTGAATCATGTTGAATGAAACGGTGGCGGTGGGTTTCTTCTTCAATTGTCCAGCAATAAGGTTTCCCTATATCATGCAAGAATCCTGCAAGTTTTAAAAATGCCGATTGCTTTACATTTCCGTATTTTTTTATTTCCAAATATTTTTTTATTTCAGGTTCGGAATTTTTATATATTATTTCTATTTGGTTTACAGTTTCTATTAAATGATGAAGTAAATCTAAGTGATGATGGGAATTTGGCGGGATTTTCTTTACATCTTTATATATTGGAAAAATTTCCTCCAACAATCCGGTTTCATCAAGTTTTATAAGAGCCTGCGCACAATATTCCCCTTCAAACAATTTTAGTAATTCTGTTGTTATTCGCTCTTTTGCGGGTATATTTATACTTTTTATTAACTTTTTTGCTATTTGAATAAGTTCTTCATCTATTTCAAACCCTGTTTTGGAATAGAAACGAAAAATCCGCAATAAACGCAAAGGGTCATCTTCAAAATTTTTTTCTGTAATTCCTCTGATTTTTCTATTTTTTATATCTTCTATTCCGCCTGCTAAATCTATAAAACACGAAGATTCTATATCGTACGCAATTGCATTTATTGTAATATCCCGCCTTTTTATATCTTTTTCAAAATCGTTTTCAATCGGCTCCGTTATATCAATATAATTAATTTTATCTTCAAGTACAACCCTGTATATCTTATTTACCTTGTCCAGTTCGATATTGTGAGCATTCAGTTTACTGGCAATGTCTTTTGAAAATTCTTCGGCACTGCAGCCGCAAACAATTAAATCTCTGTCGGGACTTTCGATATCCATAAGTATATCCCTGATAAATCCGCCTACTATATAAGCTTTAACCCCGTTTAAATA
>JAJQFK010000115.1 GCA_021201175.1 Candidatus Gastranaerophilales bacterium
GGAAACTTATTAAAAGTAATGGTGAATATTTATTTATTTTTGACCTAAATTCGCCGGAAATGTACGAAAGAAAAATAGAGGAAAAAACAGGAAAAACAAAAATTTCAAGAACTCCAATATTTCCCGAATCTTGGAAAAACCAATTTGGCTTACCTGTAGAAGAACATCGCAAACAATTGCAAATAAATATTTTTGATGGTTATACGGTTTTTGGCTTAAAAAATACTCACGAGAAGCAAACTTCTAATATTTCTGAGAATTTAAATGAGGAGGTTAATTATGAACAACAATAAAATACCGATAATTTCAATAAGTATGACAAAACCCGCAATAAGGATTTACAAAGAAACTCTTCATCAAATAGGGAATCCAACACATATTTTATTATTGGTAAATCCCAAAGATTATTCATTGGCAATATTCCCTAGCTGTAAAAGTGATGTAAAAGCACATAATGTAGAAAAGTATATGAAAAGTAATTACAAATCTGTTGTTTTATATAGTACACCATTAATTAGAAGTCTTAAAACTCTATGTCCTGAATGGAAAAATGACGGAACATATAAATTTTATGGAGAAGTTTTTCCGGAGGAAAGAGTAGCGAAATTTATCATAAATAAAGGAATTGAAATAATTAAACAGGAGAAATGATGATAGAAAAAAGTATACATAAACTAAAAATTGATTCTAAATTTGAAACATTAATTCCGCCATTATCAGCTGACGAATTTAAAGCTCTTGAAGAAAGTATAAAAAACGATGGCTGTAGAGAACCTATATGTGCTTGGAATAAAACTATTATTGATGGACATAATAGATATAAGATTTGTAGTGCAAATAATATTCCATTTTATATACAGGAAATAAACTTTGACAGCAAAGATGAAGCTATTAATTGGATATGCATAAATCAACTTGTCAGAAAAAATATTTCTGATAAAACGAGAAGATATTTAATCGGAAAAAGGTATGAAGCGGAAAAAATAATAAATGCGAAGAAGAATCCAAAAGGTAGAAATCAATATACAGTTGAGTTGAACAAAATTGCTGTTACTAATACCGATATAGCAATTGCTTTAGGCAAAGAATACAACATTGCAAGCGTTACTGTTCGGAAATATGCAAGTTATGCGAAGTTAGTGGATAATTTATTAGAGAAGAATCCCAAAATTATTCCGGGAATATTCAATGAAATTATAAAAATTTCTTATGAAAGTATGAAACAACTAACTAAAAAAAATAAAACTGATGTACACACTTTAACAAGTAATATTGTGCAGTCAAATGAAGAAATGAATAGTCGTTTTATTGATTCAAGAAAAGATCTAAAAAAAGATAAAATTTTGGAAAATATTTTTAAAGTTAAAGAAACACCGGTTTATGATCCTGATGCTGATATTTCTAGTCTAACTTATACAATTTCTGCCTGGATTAGTTCAATAGAACGAACATTTTCTTTAGTAGATTTTGAAAAGATAACTGATAAAGCAAGGAGCAAAATAAATATAGAATTAAATAAATTAAAAGACACAATTGATATTATGT
Source organism: Candidatus Gastranaerophilales bacterium (assembly GCA_021201175.1). Lineage (GTDB taxonomy): Bacteria > Cyanobacteriota > Vampirovibrionia > Gastranaerophilales > Gastranaerophilaceae > Avigastranaerophilus. Next base: position 1,546 of record JAJQFK010000115.1, read on the forward strand.
TAGAAGCAACGGAGAAAAAGAATGACTGATACGATGAAAAGATATAACGAAGAAATGCCAAAACTTCATTATGAACAAATTCCAATAAAAAATTTAACGGCTGAACAAACATACCAAAGAAAATTATCAATTCAACATATTAAAAAAGCTGTAGCAAATTTTAATCCCTACCAAATAAATCCGGTAAAAGTTAGTAGAAGAAACGGTATAAACTATGTTGTTAACGGACAACATACTATTGAAATTCTGGCTACATATTTTAATAGCAGAGAAATTCCTGTATGGTGTATTATATATGATAATTTAGACTATACAAAAGAAGCAGATTTATTTGCGAATCAGCAAAAATATGTAAAATCTTTAACACCATATGAAATCTTCATTGCAAATATAGAGGCAGGAAATGACGAGCAAATCTTAATAAAAGATATTGTTGAAAAGTACGGACTATTCCTATCTCCATCAAAAGTTTCCGGAGGAATTTGTGCTATCTCAACCTTAGAAGATATTTTTTATAAACATGGGTATCAAATATTAGATTCAACACTAAGGTTGTGTATTGCAACTTGGGAAGGAGAAGAAAATTCATTAAGTTCAAATATGTTAAAAGGAATAGCCAGATTAGTAGCCACATATAATAAAGAACTTGATGAACAACTATTCAAAGAGAAATTAGGACTTTACTCTATTAAAGAAATCACAAGAACTGCTGCTGATAGGCGGGCAGGTTCACTTGGTTTTGCTGAAGCTATTTTACTTTTTTATAACAAAAAGTTAAAAATGCCAATAGATATGTCACGATTATACAAACAACGTTCTTCAAATAATTTATTGGATTTATATAGAAATGGGAGAACGTAAAGTTGGAATATAAAAATTGAAAAAATGCGCCTGGTTCCGGATTATATTGCCCTTTATTTGAGTAATTTATTTTAAAGTTAAAAGGGCTTCATTATTATCAAAGGTAAATTCTACCCAATCTTCCTCCTTCGGAAACTCGATTGTATTTATTTTGGAGGTTTCGGGATTTTTTGCAAATGCTTCATTTATATAATTATACCCCATATATAAAGACAAAATAATCAAGCAAGAGAGCATGAATCCTAAAACAATTGCAGCACGCTTATATATTTTATCAAAGGACTCTATAGTTTCATTCTTCATTTTTTTTAGTATTTTTTTTGAATAATTTATATTCAAATT
>JAJQFK010000178.1 GCA_021201175.1 Candidatus Gastranaerophilales bacterium
GGTAAAGATATATTTTCTTTTTCAATAAAAGATTATCGCGGTTCATCAGAGAACTTTGAACCAAGAGTAAAAAATTTACTGGTATGCCCCGGAATGAGATGGGGCTGTTATACTAACCCCAACGGATGTAGCTACGGTAGTACATCTGATTGTACAACTCTGATTTTCAATAACGGTTGGGAAATTCCGGATAATTATCCGTTATAAAGTGTCCGAGAAATTTTTGGCAACGGTGAGTCGGCGAAAATGCGCTCATCACTGAATTATGGTATCCTTTAATCTAATTCTTGTTTAATCAGCCAGACAGATTAAATTTTCCATGATAAAATAAAATCTGTAGATAATAAAGGTTAGGGAGCAGTTATGAATACAGATATAATAAGACAAACGGATAAAGAAGTTGCGGATTTATTAGATTTAGAATTAAAGCGGCAGCAAACAACCATAGAGTTAATAGCAAGCGAAAATTTTACATCCAAAGCTGTAATGCAAGCGGCAGGAAGTGTGTTAACAAACAAATATGCGGAAGGGAAACCGTATAAAAGGTTTTACAACGGATGTAAAAATGCAGATAAAATAGAAGAACTTGCACAGCAGAGAGCAAAAAAATTATTTAATGCAGAGCATGCTAATGTACAGCCGCATAGCGGAGCACAGGCGAACATGGCTGTATTCTTATATGCAGTTAAGCCGGGGGATACAGTAATGGGAATGGATTTATCTAACGGCGGACACCTTAGTCACGGTTCTCCGGTAAATTTTTCGGGGCTGTATTTTAACATCGTTTCCTACGGAGTAGATTCAAACGGCGAGATTGATTACGAAAATGTACGTGAACTTGCGCTAAAACATAGACCCAAATTAATAATATGCGGAGCAAGCAACTACTCAAAAATAATAGATTTTAAGAAGTTCAAAGAAATAGCAGATGAAACCGGAGCGCTATTACTTGCGGATATAGCGCATATTGCGGCGCTTGTTGCGGCGGGAGAGCACCCGAGTCCGTTTCCTTATGCGGATTTTGTAACGACAACAACCCATAAAACGCTTAGAGGTCCAAGAGGCGGAATAATAATGTGTAAAGAAAAGCATGCTCAAGGTATTGATAAGGCGGTATTTCCGGGAACACAGGGAGGTCCTTTGGAACATATAATTGCAGCAAAGGCAGTAGCACTCAAAGAAGCACTGTCTGATGAATTTAAGCTTTATGCAAAGCAGGTTGTATTGAACGCAAAAGCACTTGCAAAATCGCTTATGGATGAAGGACTGGATATAGTCGGAAACGGAACAGACAATCATCTTATGACACTTGATTTAAGAAAATTAAATAAGACCGGAAAAGATATAGCTAATATACTTGAAGTTGTCGGAATAACCGCAAATAAAAATACCGTGCCGAATGATCCGCAGAGTCCTTTTGTAACCAGCGGCGTTCGTTTAGGTTCTCCGGCTGTAACAACACGAGGATTTAAAGAAGAAGATATGGTTGAAGTCGGAAAAATTATTGCGGAAGCCGTAAAAATTTCCGACACACAAGATAGTGAAAAGCTAAAAGAACTCAGAGCGCGTTCTTTAAAATTATGTGAAAAATACCCGTTATATAAGGATTAATTATGACTTTTCTTCAACTCTCGGAAGCAAATATTATAGGAACCGTAATAGCATTTATACTGGGGATTTTTCTTGTTCCTCTGGTAATAGCCTTTTCTGAAAAACAAGGGCTTTTAGACCGTCCTAATTCCAGAAAAATACATTCGCACCCCATTCCGAGATTGGGCGGAGCGGCTATATGGTTTTGTACAATGCTTTCTTTTCTTTCGTTAATAATATTGAGTTACTATCCGTACAGGTCATTATTATCAGGGTTATTGCTCGGGAGTTCTTTAATGTTTCTTCTGGGGCTTGTTGATGATATATACGGACTTAATGCGAAATTTAAATTTTTAATTCAAATAACGATTGCTGCTATTGTATATTGTCTTGGTGTTAAGATAACCTGCATTTTTATTCCTTTTACCGGACTTGTTAATCTTAATCCGGTCTTATCATTTATAGGAACAATTTGCTGGATAGTAGGTATAAGTAATGCGGTAAACTTTATAGACGGAGTAGACGGGCTTGCGGGGTCTGTTATAACTGTGAGTTCAGTAACTCTCGGATTAATAACAGCGGCAATAATACCGTCTGATGTAGTAGGTCCTCTTGTTGCATTTATTCTTGCCGGTTCTATGCTTGGATTTTTAACTTATAATTTTCATCCGGCAAAAATATTTATGGGAGATTCAGGCGCATTATTTGCCGGATTTCTTCTTGCTTCATTATCAATAATTTTTCAGATGAAAACAACCGATTTTAAAATGTACCTGCCGCTTATAATTCTGGCGGTGCCTATTTTGGATATAACTTTTTCATCTTTAAGAAGAATATTAAAAGGTACATCTCCCTTTAAAGCAGATGCAGAGCATATTCATCATAAATTACTTAAACTCGGCTTATCACAAAATAAGGCAGTATTAGTACTTGTAATATTTTCAATTTTAATGGGTTGGCTTGCAACATATATTGCAGCTTCCGATACTACAAAATATTTTTTGTATGCTGTTATAATATCTGCCATAATGATAGTATTAAACAGACACGCAAAATTTGGAGAGGATAGTAAAAAATGACAGTAAGAAAGATAGTAAAATACGGAGTTCCTTCTCTAAGAG
>JAJQFK010000119.1 GCA_021201175.1 Candidatus Gastranaerophilales bacterium
ATAATATTCCGTTAGATGATGAAGCTACATATAAAATGCTGATATCCGGAAATACTGATGGTGTATTCCAATTAGAATCTTCCGGAATGAAAAAGCTTGTAAGGGAGTTAAAACCGTCAGTTTTTGAGGATTTGGGTGCTCTGGTTGCGTTGTTTAGACCCGGACCTTTAGAATCCGGCATGGTTACAGATTTCGTTGAAAGGAAACACGGACGCCAAAAAATTTCTTATGCCCACCCTTTGCTTGAAAAAGTCTTAAAAGATACATACGGAACAATAGTATATCAGGAACAAATTATGCAGGTTTTCCAGATTCTTGCAGATTATACGCTCGGAGAAGCAGATATGGTTCGAAGAATGATGGGGAAAAAGAAACTGGAAGAAATGGCGAAACAAAAAGTTCGTTTTGTTGAAGCTGCCTCTAAAAAGGGAATGACAGAACAAGCGGCTGATGAATTATTCGGACAAATTGAGAGTTTTGCTAAATATTGCTTTAACCGGTCGCACTCTGCATGTTATGCTTTTGTTTCTTATCAAACTGCATATTTAAAGGCTCATTACCCCGTAGAATATATATGTGCTATGCTTTCTAATTCTAAAGATGATCTGGAAAAAATCCAATTGTATATAACAGAAGCACAAAAAAACGGAATAAAAGTTTTACCTCCCGATATTAATAAATCAAATGCGGAATTTACTCCGGACGGTAATAATATAAGGTTTGGACTTAATTCAATAAAAGGAATCGGCGATGCCGTTTTAAAAGAAATTATTGAGGAACATAAAAAAGGTGAATTTAAGGATATAATTGATTTTACTCAAAGAATAAATCCAAGAGTTATTAACAGAAAGGCGCTGGAAAATTTTATAAAAGCCGGTGCGTTGGATTGTCTTGTTCCTTGCAGAAAAAAATTATTAAATAATATAGATAATATACTCAATACTGCAGCAAAAGAAGCGGAAGCAAAAGAACTGGGGCAAGTCAGTTTGTTTTCGGGATTAGGTACACAAACTCAAGCCAGCAGCTATCAGTTACAGAATTTTGAATTATTTGGCTCCGATGAAGAATTTTTAGACAAACAAATTCAGGAATTTGAGAAAGAATATCTCGGCTTTTACGTTACAAGCCACCCTTTAGAATCAATTAGAGATAAATTGCCTTTTTTAACTACTCACAATATTATTGATTTAGTTAATACTCCAAATGATACGTTTGTGACTGTTTGCGGCTTGTTGAATTCGGTAAGACAAATTCCAACAAAAAAAGATCCGACTAAGTTTCTTAAAGCCGGTATTATTGAAGATTTAACAGGGGAGCTTCCTTTCGTTGCATTTCATAAAACATTACAAAATTATAATTCTTTGATAGAAAATGAAAAAAAAGTCATATTATCAGGTAAATTGCAAAAAAAGGAAGAAGATAATATTCAATTGATTATAGAAAGTGTAAAACCTGTTGAAAACAGTAATATAGTAACTATTGAACTCAAACAGGAAATCCCGTTTGAAACATTAATAGCACTCAAAGATAACCTTGCAAATTATAAAGGTACAGATCCTCTTGTAATTTCGGCAGATAACAACGGAGAAAAAACAAAAGTACTTGTATCATCTAATTTCTGGTTAAACGCGAATAATGATTTACTGCAGTCTGTTGAAAAAAACTTTTCGAATATTGTAAATATATCAGTCAGTTCTCTGGAATAGATTGAATCCGTTAAGCAGAAACCCCGGAAGCTTCTGAAAAGATTTTAAAATCTATATTCTTAACTAAAAAAGAATATTTCTGATATGCTTCTTCCGGATTTTTTCTGGCATCATCTATCTTATCAGCAACTTTTAAGAATAAAGCTGCAAGTTCAGGATCAAACTGTGTACCGGAACATCTTTTTATTTCAGAAATAGCTATTTCATGGCTGAGTGCGGTACGATACGGTCTTGTTGAAGTCATTGCATCATAAGTATCAGCCAGTGCAATAATTCTTCCGGCTAAAGGAATCTGATTTCCTTTTAAACCGTCAGGATAACCTGTTCCGTCCCATTTCTCGTGGTGTGATTTTACCCATTCGGATATAACTTGAAGCTTTTTAATATTAATTACAATTTTTTCACCCCTGACAGGATGTGATTTCATTACCAGAAATTCCTCGTCTGTCAATCTGCCGTTTTTGCATAATATACTTTTTGGCATGGCAATTTTACCTATATCATGCAGAAGTCCTGCAATTTCTATATCTTCCATATAAGCATCGTCAAGATTTAATTCTTTTGCAAGAATCATAGAGTAAAGGGTTACTCTTAAGGAATGACCGTTAGTATAAGAATCTTTTGTATCAAGAGCGTTAGATATTGCACGAATTGTTTTGTAAAATAACTCTCTTAATTCATTATAAAATACTTTATTATTTGAAGCCATTGAATATTTAGCAATACCATTTTCTACGACAATTTTAAGTTCATCGGGTTCAAAAGGTTTCAAAACATATTGGAACAAATCACAGTCATTAATTGCAGCAACAATTATATCAGTATCTACATGTCCTGTTAAAAGTATTTTTATAATTTGGGGATTTGTTTGTTTAACCTGTTTTAAAAAATCAGTTCCTTCCATTACCGGCATTTTTTGATCGCTTACAATTAAAGAAATTTTATCTCCGTGTAATTTTACAACATCTAATGCTTCAAGACCGTTATGAGCAGTTAATATATTAT
>JAJQFK010000032.1 GCA_021201175.1 Candidatus Gastranaerophilales bacterium
AAAAACCAAAAATGTCTAATATGAAATTTATACGATAAAATTTCTTTTAGCTTGAATATAATCCGGTATTACACATATAGCCGATGTCGGGCGCATTTTCGCTGACATAATTACCTTATTGTAACCGGCACGGGTTCTGCTGTTTCATCAGACTTTCTTCTGAATTTTTTTATATTTTCAGGAAGGGTTATTTGTACCGGAATAGAATTAAAAGATTCTTGTTGTTCTTGAGAATCTGTTTTTTCTGCCGGTTTTGGCGCTAAGTTATTTCCCTCCGGAACTTTATTTTCAGAGTTATCATAAGAGGACTGAGTCTGTTCCGTTGTATTAACCTTTGTTGAAGTTTGAGCTTCCGGATCTTCTCCTTCTTTTAAATCTATTGAATAACTGCCTGTTGAAGAAAGGAGAAATTCCGGTGAAGGATAATCGAAATCGGTATTGCCATACTTCTCAGTTGCAACAGTCATCATATCTTTCCATATTCTTGCGGGAGCACTTCCGCCTGTAAGCCCGATACTTGTATTATCATCACTTCCTATAAATACACCGGTAACTATATCAGGAGTATAACCTATAAACCATGCATCTCTATTTTCATTTGTTGTACCCGTTTTTCCTGCCATAGGTTTACCTATATCAGCCCCTCTGCCGGTTCCTGATGTAATAACTTTTCTTAGCATTGCAGTCATAATTCCTGCTGTATCTCTGTGTAAAACTTTTGTTATTCTGGTTCTTTTAGCTTGATATACCACTTTACCTCTTTGAGTTTCTATTCTTTCTATAGCATAAGGTTTTACCTTATAGCCGCCATTGGCAAAATTACCGTATACAATAACCATATCATAAAGCTTAACTCCGTTTGAGCCTAAAGCAATTGTTAAATCAGGAGTTAAAGGTGTTGTAATTCCAAGATTTTTTGCCATATCTATTACAGCGGGAATTCCTATATCCTTGATTAACCTGACAGCCGCAACATTGGAGGAAATTGCCAGAGCTTTAAATAAAGGTATCTTGCCGCGGTATTTATCACCGTAATTTTTCGGACTCCAATCACCTATGGTTAACGGAGAATCTTCTATATTATCTGTCGGTTCCCAGCCTTTATTTATTGCGGCAGTATATACTATAGGTTTAAATGAAGAACCCGGCGGACGGATTGCCTGTATTACTCTGTCATATTGGCTTTGAGTATAATCTTTTCCCCCGCAGTATGCTATTATTGCACCCGTTGTTGGTGAAAATGAAAATAATGCTGCCTGTTGTTTCGGTTTTGTTAAATGCCATGCCTGCATATTTTTTTCTATAGCTTCATTTGCCGCAATTTGGGCTTCATAATCTAATGTTGTAATTATTTTATAACCCCCATGGGAAATTTCCGTTTCATCAAAACCAAGTTCTTCAAGTTCTTTGAGCACATAATCTATAAAATACGGTGCCGGATTCATTTTTGAAAGTCCGGACTTTTTGTTAAGAACTATTTTTTCCGCCAGCGCTGATTCATATTGCTGTTTAGTTATCGTTTTCATTATATACATTCTTTTAAGAACTTTATTTCTTCTTTTTTCGGCAAGTTTTATGTTCTTATAAGGAGAATATACGGAAGGAGCCTGCGGAAGCCCCGCTATTAATGCGCTTTCCGCTATTGTTAATTGTGATAAATCTTTATTAAAATATATTGATGCGGCAGCACCTACCCCGTATGCTCCGGCGCCTAAATATACATTATTCAAATACATTTCTAATATTTTATCTTTAGATATTGTTTTTTCTATTCTTGCGGCTATTTGTATTTCTTTTATTTTTCTTGTCAGAGTTTTTTCATTTGATAAAAAGAGTATTCTCGCCAGCTGTTGCGTTATTGTACTTGCCCCTTGCGACGCTTTTTTATTTATTGCATTTACAATTAATGAACGGGCTATTCCCAAAACATCATATCCCTCATGAAAATAAAAATTTTTATCTTCCGTTGATATTATTGCATCTTTTAAACTTTGAGGAATTTCATTTATTGATACCTGCTGATAATGGAATGTTTGAAAGGTTTTTATTATATGGTTATCGGAGGAATATATCTGCGTAACTATATTTCTGTTATAGTTATTTAATTGCGGAATCGGCTCCAAATCGTTCAAATACATTTTCAGCGCAACATATCCCGCTGATAAAAATGCTATTACTATTATAAATACTGTTTTTATAAAGCTTACAAATACGTTAGGCTTTTTATTTTTTTTGTTTGTCATTTATTTCCCCGTGTTTTGTTGTATAATATTCATTTTATCAGATAAACAATTTATGGAGGCTAATTGTTAACAAATGTCTATAGATTTAATTAAGTCTTTATATTATGAAGTTTTATCTTATTTTGTTCCGGAAAAAACAAAATACAGAATTGAAGGCGTGTGCAATAAGTGCGGTAATTGCTGTCGTGAAATTAGATGTATAGGACTTAAAAATCAAAAAGAATTAAAAATTATGCAATTTTTCTTTCCTTTATACAGAAATTTTTATATTACAGGGAGTGATGAAAAAGGGAATCTTATTTTATGCTGTAAAAATCTTGATGAAAATTCTCTATGTACTATATACAAAAAAAGACCCCTTTTCTGCCGGAGATATCCGCTTAAAACTCTTAATTTTTATCCTGAACTAATTAACGGCTGCAGCTATAAAGTCATAAAAAAAGATTTTAAGGACTATTTATAAA
>JAJQFK010000134.1 GCA_021201175.1 Candidatus Gastranaerophilales bacterium
GTATAAATATAATGATAATATATTTGTGCTTTGTGCCGGAAATAATACTGTTTATAAATATAATATCGATACAAATGCCGTATTGTCGTATAAACTTCCTGTAGATGGATTTTCAAAATCCTTTACACCGGTTCCGGGTTCAAATTTATCAGTTATTACAAACATGTCAGATTTGAAATATGTTGTATATGATATGGATAAGAATAAAGCGGTTCAAACACTGCCGGTGAGTGAATATATAAATATGATAACCATATTGGAAAGAACAGATGGAAACTAAAACCATTGAATTATTAGAAAAACTGGAAGAAACATCAGAAGAATTTTGGAATGTATCACATCAGACCGGATGTTTTATAAACATGCTTATAAAGCTGATGAAAGCTCAAAATGTGTTGGAACTTGGAACTTCTAACGGGTATTCGGGATTATGGATAGCGGATGCTTTAAAAGAAACCGGCGGGCATCTTACAACTATCGAGTTCTGGGAAAAACGCCAGTGTATTGCTCGTAAAAATTTTGATATGTGCGGTTTCTCGGATATTGTGAGCTTCAAAACCGGTCAGGCATACGATATTATAAAAGATGAATTGACAGAGATGTTTGATTTGGTTTTTATAGATGCAAACAAACAAGAGTACTTGCATTTTTTTGAAGCGGTAAATCCTCTGGTAAAAAATGGAGGGGTTATACTTGCGGATAATGTATTATCCCATGCAAAAAAGGTGCAGCCGTTTGTTGAGGCAATAACTTCTCATAGGAGTTATCAGGTTCAAACTCTGGATTTGCCTGACGGGCTGTTAATGGCTTATAAATTACGGGAGCAGTCATGACCGAAATAATAAAATCTATAAACGGCGATAATGTTAATCTTTCTTTTACCGGAATTTTTTATAATAAAGAAAATAAAAAAGCAAAAGAAGTCGGATTGTGTATAGAACAAGAACTTATTTCAAAGAATATAAGCTGTAAACTTCTTACAACCGATGAGTTTTCAAAAAAGATAACATTTGCGATAATTCTTGGCGGTGATGGCACTATATTAAAAGCGGCAAGATATTATGCAAGATATTGCGTACCTATATTAGGTGTAAATTTAGGAAGATTAGGTTTTTTATCACAGGCGAAATCAACACAGATAAAAGAAGCAATAGATTGTATAACAAACGGTTGTTTTAAAATTGAAGACAGAATTATGCTTAGCGCTGTCAACGGGAAAATGAATGCATTAAATGATATAGTTATAAAAGGTGACAGTTTTTCGCGAACTTCAAGATTATATGTACATATAAACGATAATCTTGTATGTGATTATCTTGCAGACGGGCTAATTGTATCAACTCCAACCGGTTCAACAGCATATACATTATCGGCAGGAGGACCTATACTTGTCCCCGGCTTAAATGCTATGGTAATAGTTCCTATTTGTCCTCATACCATGAATGCACGACCTATTGTTATTCCGTCGTGTGAAATAATTAAAGTCACATCAAGCAGAGATAAACCGGTGTTAAAAATATCAGCAGACGGGCAAAGTACTTATAATGTCGGAACTGATGAGGCTATTGAAATTAAAAAAAGCGAGTATTGCGCAAAATTATTGCTTTTAAATCTTGAGAAAAATTCTTTTTATTCTGTATTGAAAGAAAAATTACACTGGGGATTATCTTGGAAGGGGTAAAATGATAAAATCTGTTATAGTCAAAAATTATATATTAATAGATGAACTCCGGTTAGATTTTAACAGCGGTTTTAATGTTTTTACAGGTGAAACCGGTGCCGGTAAAAGTATCATTATTGGAGCAATTGATGCCGCTTTAGGCGCTAAAGTGAATAAGGATTCCATAAAAACCGGATGTGATAAATCTTATATTGAACTCTCGATTGAATTAAATGAAGATTTTGATAAATCAATTTTTATTGAAAACGGAATAGAAATTCAAGAAAATGAATTGATTATTTCAAGAGAAATATTACAATCTTCAACACGTTCAAGAATAAACGGGGTTATGGTGCCGCAGGAGTTTATTAAAGATATTCGGGAAAAACTTCTGGATATTCATACTCAACACCAGAGTTATAATTATGTTCAGCAAAAAAATCATATAATCCTTTTAGATAATTTTGCTCTAAAACCGCATAGAGATAATGTAGAAAATTTCAAAATGAAGTATGAACATCTAAATCTTCTTAAAAAACAATTAGCGGAATTAAAAGAAAAAGTTAGTATGATTCAGCAGCAGGAGGATTTTTTAAAATTCCAAACAGAAGAAATAGAATCTGCCAATATTACAGATATTAATGAATATGAAAATTTAAGCCGTGAACTGGATATTCTTGCGAATGCCGAAAAATTAAAAGAATTGTCCTATTCTTCTTATTGGGGGTTGTATGGAGAGGACGGAAATATTTTAGATTCGCTTTCTGATATAAAATCTAATATTTCAAAATTGGTTAAAATGGATGATTCGGTTGCAGAAGCAGAAGAAAATTTTATAAATGCGTATGAGATTTTAAAAGATACCGCATACAGGTTAAGGGATTATTCCGAATCAAAAGAAACAGATAATCAACGCATGGATGAAATTTCAGAACGGTTGAGTCTGTTAGAAAAATTAAAACGGAAATACGGAAATTCTCTTGAAGATGTTTTAAATACCTATAATAATCTTAAACAAGAGTTATTATCAATAGAAATATCAC
>JAJQFK010000098.1 GCA_021201175.1 Candidatus Gastranaerophilales bacterium
TAACAATATCGTTTCTTATTGGAAGCTATTTTGTTCAACAGGAGAAAATTCAGAAAATATCTTTTATAATTTAGATAATCTAAGAAAAGATATTTACAAAAACGGTACTGATAGAGAATTGCTTTTTATTGATATTTTATGTGCAGTTGTAAAAATGAAACATTTACACACCACCTGGTACACAATACCATTATTTACTGATATTGACAAAGAAACCTGGAAACCAATTTTAACTAAAATTGGAATAAAGGAATTATGGCCTTCCCAAATTTTAATAGGTAAAAATGAAATATTTAAAGGAAAATCTGCAACAATTCAAATGCCAACTAGTGCAGGAAAAACTAAAGCAACAGAATTAATTATACGTAGTACATTTCTAGCAGGTAGGACTAACTTAGCTTTGATTGTAGCTCCATTTAGAGCACTTTGTCACGATATACAAGACGATTTGCAAAAAGCCTTCTCTGGAGAAAATATAGAAATTGATGAATTATCTGATGCATATCAAGTTGATTATGAGCTTGAAAATTCGTGGGAACAAAAGAAAATCCTAGTTCTAACTCCTGAAAAATTATTATATATACTTAGACAAACTCCCGAATTATCACAAAATATTGGTCTGATAATATATGACGAAGGACATCAATTTGATAGCCCTTCAAGAGGAACGAATTATGAACTATTGTTGGCTTCTTTGAAATCAATGTTACCAGAACATTGTCAAACAATATTAATCTCGGCAGTTATTGGTAATATTACAGATGTAGATAATTGGTTAAATGGAGATAATTCTGTAATTATCAACGGTAAAAATATTGCTTCTACATATAGAACAATTGCTTTTACAAGTTGGATAGAAACTAAAGGAAAAATTCAATTTGTAAATCAAGCAAATCCCGAATTAGAAGAATATTATGTACCAAGAATTATTGAACAAGAACAACTAAATAAAATTGGTAAAGAAAGAAATAATAGATTTTTCCCTCAAAAAAATAATTCCAATTCTATTTCGATATATTTAGGTGAAAAACTTGTTAATCAAGGTAGTGTTGCTATATTTTGTGGGCAAAAACGAAGTATCAAAAAACTTTGTGATCAAGTAAATGATTTATTAGAAAGACAATATAATTTTTATAATATAATAAAATGTTCAAATTCAAATGAAATTAACAAAATATACAATTTATATAAGGCTAATTTAGGCGAAACGTCATATACGAAAGCTGCGAAAATTGGTATATTAACTCATCATAGAACAATTCCACAAGGTATAAGATTATCCGTAGAAAATGCAATGAAAGAATCTTTGGCAAAATTTGTAATATGTACTTCTACTCTTGCACAAGGTGTAAATATGCCAATTAGATATTTGATTATTAATAGTACTCAACAAGGTTCGGATTCTATTACTGTACGAGATTTTCAAAATCTTATTGGAAGAGCTGGGCGTGCGGGAATGTATACTGAAGGAAGTATTATATTCGCAAATAATGAGTTATATGATTCAAGAAGAAATCCACAAGAACAATGGAAATGGAAGAAGATAAAAAAATTAATAGACCCACATAATATTCAAATCTGTGATAGTAGACTATTTGAATTATTTAGACCAATCAACAACGGGAACACATATAAGGGCTTGTATAAGACTATGGCACCATTAGATTTTGTAATTGCATACATAAATAATGATGTTGAAAATTTAATAACAGAAATCTCAAATGGGAATTCATATGTCAGTATGCATTACGGCAAAAATCAATTATTTAAAGAAGAAGATATTCGTAAACAATGCAATGATAAAATTTATATAATAAAAGATATAGAAAGTTTTATTCTTGCACAAGTAGACTTTCAAGATGATTATGAAGAAAAAATCAAAGAACTTGCAGAATCTACATTGGCTTACTATCTTGGAAATTCACAACAAAAAGAACAAATTACAGAATTATTTATGCTACTAGCCAAACATATTTTAGAATCAACACAAGATACTATTCAAAGAAGATATTTTGCAAAAACATTATATGGAATAAAAGAAAATATTGAGTTGCAGAATTGGATTAAAAAAAATTGTCAAAAGTTAATAAATACCATAGATATTAATTTATTCTTAGAATTAATATTTGAAAAATTAATGAAATATACTAATTCAAAATTTTATAATCAATGCAGTCAACCAAACGAAGTTAAAGATATTATAAACTTGTGGATTAATGGAAAATCATATTATAAAATTTTAGAATATTTAATCAACAAAGGTGTACATAGAGAAACTCAAGAAAGAACTTACGAATATCAAGTAGATGATATTGTTGAATTTTGTGAAAATACGATTGCTTATGATGGAAGTTTATTTATTGGTGCAGTAATTGAACTTTTGCCGAGTATTAATTGTGGTTATGATATTACAAATATCATTGAAAATTTAAAATTAATACAAAAAAGGTTTAAATATGGTTTATCTTCAAATATAGAAATAATACTCTCTGAACTTGGATTTAATGATCGAACTATTGTTCAAGAACTAAGCATTTATCTACAAAACATACCTGAAAGATTTATAAAAAAACATATTATAAAGAAATATCTTAGTGAAAATAAAGAAATGCTTAGACCTATTTTTATGACATTTCCTTCTTATTTTGCAGAAAAGATGGAGAATATATAATGACTGACATAATATAC
>JAJQFK010000013.1 GCA_021201175.1 Candidatus Gastranaerophilales bacterium
TATTATAAATATTGGGAATAGAGAAATTTATATTCATATTTTTACCTTTGCAATAAATATAAATATCAAAAATAAAAAAAAGTGCATAATATAAACCAATTATTAACTTTTATAAAGACATTTGGTTTTTTGTACGGAAATAAGGATAAACAAACTTATTCAGATATTTGGTGTAATGTATTGAACAATCAAAACAAACTTTTGTTAATTATTTTTTTATGCTAAAATATCAACCGAACTCGGTTTTATATTATGGATAAAGAAAAAATAGTCGAACTTGTCAATCAAAATAATTATGCACAGGCAAAAGAGTTAATAAAAGTCTTTCCGGGAAAAGAAGATGATATTGAAATAAAAAGACTTTTGGGGTTGTGCAATATTAACTTGAATTGCACGGAAGAAGCAAAGTCAAATTTTGAAGAATTAATTAAAATTAACCCTTCTGACGCAGTTTCAATATATTATCTTGCTTCAATTTATGCAGAACAAGAGAATTATAAAAAAGCAGAAATATTACTTAAAAAAGTCATAGAGTTAAGAGATAGTTATGTAAATGCATATAAGAGTCTTGCAATTATATATATAAAATTGAAAAAATTTGAAGAAGTTTTCAATTTGGAGGAAAAAATGCTTCAAATAGATTCGGAAGATTCCCAGATATATGACATACTCTCAGCCTCGGCATTTGATAACGGTCTTTTTGACAAGGCAATAAATTATTTAAATAAAGCAATAGAATTAATGCCCGAGAATGCTAAATATTATAATAAAATAGGTCTGGCATATTTCTCTAAAGGCGATGTAAATACCGCAATCGAATTTTATAAAAAATCACTGGAATTAAATGATAAAGAATCTGCAACACTTTATAATACAGGTTTAGCCTATTTTACAAAGGAAGATTTTAGAGAAAGTGCATATTATCTTAAAAAAGCTTGCGACATTTCAGAAAAAGTACAATATTTAAATGCCTATGCTTTGTCTTTACTAAAGTCGCAGGATTATAAACCCGCAATAGAGGCATTTAAAAAATTAACACAACTGAATCCGGATAAAGAAAACTATTGGTATAATCTGGCATGCGCTTATGACGGAATCGGCGATTGGGAAAATGCTATAAAAATATTGGAAAAACTTCTGACTTTTAATCTAAAATCAGTTCAAATAAAATTACATCTTGCCTCGTTATACTCGAGATGTAATAGAATTGAAGCTGCAAAAATTTTGTACGGCGATTTAATTTCGTCAGGAATCGCAAATCTTAATATAATGTATGAATATGCAATAATTTGCGCTAAAACTAATGATACGGATAAAGCGGAACTATTATTGAAAAAAATTATAAATAAATCTCCTGATTATGCGCTTGCGTATAAAGATTTAGGAATTATATATCTTTCAAGAAAATTTTTTGATAAAGCTAAAGAATATTTCAAAAAAGCATATAAAATTGCCCCAAATGATATTAATATAATTTTTGAATACGGAAATTATTTCCATTTAATGTCGGATTTTGAACACGCCAAAAGAATGTATAAAAAATTACTCAACAATGAAAATATTCCGTCATTTATGTTAACAAGTGCAGCAATAAACTATATATCTTTGAATGAAATAAAAGAAGCAAAAGAACTTTTATTAAAAGTTATAGCGCTTGAACCGCAAAATCCTGAAGTATTATTTTATCTTGCGCAGGTATATATAATTGAAAAGCAATACCAAAACGCAAGACAGCTTTTAGAAGACGCCTATAATATAAACCCGAACTTTGAAATTGCTAATTCACTTGCAACAGTTTACTATGAGTTAGGTGAATATAATTCGGCTTATGGATTATGGAATGTAGTGTATCTGTCCGTACCTTCAAATATAACAATATTATTAAACCTTGCAAAATGTAAATATGCCTTAAAAGAATATGACGCGTGCAAAGAACATTTATCCAAAATTTTAGATGATTTTCCTGAACACGAGGATGCTCTGGAATTATTAAATAAGATTCCTATTATATAATCCGGCGCCTGCACGCTTCCCCATCGGCGCCTGCGTGTTTTTCCGTCGCCGACTGCGCCCATTTTGGTATAAAATATAAAAAAGCAATAAAAAAGGCACTGCATATCTTAGAGAGCAATTTTATGCAGTACCTCTCTGTTATTACTTAGGGCTTATTTCGTGTTTGCGCCCCGAGGAGAGCCTTGTTGATGATGTCCTTGAGAAGGCGGCGGTACTTTGCCTTCTTTTACGGCTTTATCAAAAGCTTTTTTACGTTTTTCCATATCTTTTTTTTGTTCGTCTTTAATTTTGTTAAATTCTTTTTTCTGTTTTTCAGTTAAAGAAGATTCAAAATCTTTCATGTTGTCTTTACGATATGAATCAGCCTGATTTTTTAGCTGTTTTAGGTCGTTACGGAGTTCATTTCTTTTCTTTTCTTTATCCTCTTGAGATAAGGAAGTATCAGAATCTATTTTTCTAAATTCATCTTGTTTTGCTTTCATTTGCTCCATAATCGGTTTCATTTTTTCATGGTCTTGAAGCCTATTTTGTTCAATACGGTTTTTCTGCTCGTCTGTTAACTTCAAACGCTTTTCAAACTCTGCTTTTTTCTTTTCCATTTCTTCTTTTGAAGGTTTTGGACCTCTCATATTTTCACCCGGAGGAGGACCTTGAAATTCTCCG
>JAJQFK010000130.1 GCA_021201175.1 Candidatus Gastranaerophilales bacterium
GATTTCCATAATTCACGATAATGATAAAAGAATTTTAAAAATTTTTGGTATAAAAATCACAGTAAAAGTTAATAAAAGTTAGCAAAAAAATATTTTACAAGTTTTTATCCGAATAGATTGTCCGCGAAACATTAGCGGGCAATACTGGATTATATAAAATACACAGGAAAATTAATTATGAAAATTACATTTAATCCGGCAATATCCGGAATAAACAGGCAGTCAAAAATCAACAGCCAGTCCATAATAAGAAAGCAAAATACAACCAATCCGATAAATAATGTTGATACAAAGAAACCAAGTGAAACAAAAGTTCTCAACTATAGTTATCCCGTTAATTTCGGAATGGCGAAATTAACTCCGGACGGATTTAAATATTTAAATGATGGTTTTATTTATAATTTTTTAGATGCTAAAAATGAATATAGAGCAAGTATTGATGATAGCGAATACACTTCCTGGGTTTTAGATGATGTTTCCAAATTAAGTGATAAAGAAAAGAAAGATTTTGCACTTTACTGTGATGATGAACAGGGAAATACTCAATTTGAATATGCACTTTCTAAGAACCAACCGGAGGCGGCAATAGAATTTCTAAATTTTGTAAAAACGCTGGACAAGAATACACAGAAAAAATTTGCCTTATTGGGTACAGAAATCGGATATAGTAAGCAATTTGATCGTACTATCGAGACAGAAGAACCTGAAGTATCAAAAGAATTTTTAAATTTTGTAAAAACTCTTGATAAGAAAACACAAAATAAATTTGCATTGAGTATAACACCAATATTTGAGCATGCATTGTATCAACCTGAAACCGCTAAAGAAATATTAGGGTTTATAAAAACCTTAGATAAAGACATCCAAAAAGAATTTGTATTGCCTTTAAAAAAAGGGGGAACAGGAAATACACAATTCAATTATGCCCTTTTAGCAAAACAACCTGAAATAGCAAAAGAACTTCTAGATATTGCAAGAACGCAGGATAAAGATACACAGAAAGAATTTGCATTATTTGAAAATTATATAGGAATGACACAATTTAGTCATGCTCTTTTATCTAATCAGCCGGAAATAGCAAAAGAATTTTTAGGGTTTGTAAAAATGCAGGACAAGGATACACAGAAAAAATTTGCATTACATTCTAATGCTAACGGAACAACACATTTTACTTACGCTGATAATAATCCGGAAATAGCAAAAGAATTTTTAGGGTTCGTGAAAACTCTGAATAAAGATACACAGAATAAATTTGTATTGTTATGTGATGATTATGGTAATTCACAATTTAATTACGCATTGCATAATACTGAATCTGCAAAAGAGTTTCTTGATTTTGTAAAAACTCTTGATAAGGATACGCAAAAAGAATTTATATCATTAACTAATAATAATGGAGATACGCAATTTGATTCTGTTCTTCAACATAATGAACAGGAGTTAGCAAAGGAATTTTTAGATTTCGCTGCCGGCGTTGCTCCTGCAAAAGTTGCCAAGTGGGATATTCCGCAAGATATTCAGGAATCAGAAGAATTTGACAAAACCGCCAGAAAGTTAATAACAAATCCTAAACTTAGTAAAGAAGCTACACTTGCATTTTTAAACAAAAACGAATATCTGCCAAATAATACATTTTACATAAATATTGTAGATGAATATTCATAGAAAAATAATTATCTTTTATTTAACCCACTTAAAACTTTCTACCGAATTGGAGGAATTAATATTTCCTCTTACTATGGCTTGGAATACTCTTGAGTCATAATCACCGTTAGTGAAGGAGGGAATTTTTTCAACATCTTCAATAAAATTCTTACGTCCAAAATCTAAAAGTGATATTCCGGGAATCAATTTGAAAAAAGTGTTTAAAGATGTATTGCCTATTGCACCAAATATTGTTGAAATTTTATTAGACAATTTTCCGAGAATTTCCATATCTGCATTAGTTTGAGCTATATCATAAGAACCGTGTATATATAAGCTCATGTTTTCTCCTGTTGAGAAAATCTCAATATTTTTAGCAACACCGTTTTCTATAGTACAACCGCCGTTTATATTTGAAAAATACCCTGTTTTTACAAGATTTAAAAGTTCAAGAATACTGTTAATTGTAAAACCGGTAATACCGCTTTTTATAATATTACCTGCTCTTAACAGATATTCAATAGAACCTAAGCGAGGCATTCTTCCGTCAAATATTTCAAAATATACAAGCCCTTCAAGATTTTTAATTATTTCTTCATTCGTAAGCCCTGTTGTTTTTAGGATTATTTTCCCGCTTCCGCTGCCGTATATTTGGTTTTTTGCGTCAAATAGTGTTTCTGCTACATAATTTGAATCAACATTATTTAACTCAAAATTAGCATTCATATCTGTATTATTAAGATTATAAGAAAATTTACCGTACATATTTCCCTGTCCGACTTCGGCATTTACATTTTCTGCATTAAATATTCCGTTTTTGTCTATAGAGAAATCACCGGTAAAGTTGTTAACATTTAAAGATTTTATTATAAACTGCTTTACATTAAAATGTCCTTTATTTAAGCATATATTCGGTAACTCAATATTTTTGCGTTCATTATTTCCTTCTGTTGTTTTATGAATATATGATGCATTCTTAATTAAATTATCTTTATCAAGCTTATCGGCAAATAATTCCAGCAG
>JAJQFK010000206.1 GCA_021201175.1 Candidatus Gastranaerophilales bacterium
AATAACTTAGATTAACAAGAAGTAAAAAATATAGAAACAAAATTGTTAAAAAACATATTAGAAACTTCAAATAACAGATATATTTCAATGTTTAAATTGTATCAGGTTTTACCGGGGAGTCCTACAGATTTCGCAGGCGACAGAGTAGGTTCTTCCGGATACGAAACAAAAGCAAAAAACTATGCACAGCAAAACAGAAACACAATCCACTGGGAATGGTTGGATGAAAAAGACTATAAATTTGTCCAAGATAATTATAATAAATTGAATGAGGTTGCGAACATAAGAAAACAAAAGGGATTAAGTGCATTAAATGACGGAGCGACCGTTACATTGCCGTTAAAAAATGAGTTTGTACAGGCATTCTTGAGATATAATGATGATTCTATGGTTATTGCACTTACGGATTTAAAGGGAATGGACGCAAAACCTCACGAAGAAATAGATAGAAAAAATATAAAATGCAGTGAAATACAAAATATACCGCTCAATATTGACGGGGCAACATTAAAGCAAGGCTTGAAGCACGGTTTAAAAGTCGGAACAAAGTTTAAAAATGCACGACAGGACGATTTAGGCGAATATATTGTAAGACAAAACAAACAAGGAGAATATTACCTGCAAAAAGTTCTTGTTCAACCGTCAGGTATATCTAATACTAATATAAAAATAGAACCGGACGATTACAATACACTAATCTTATACAAAGTAAAGTAATTACCTGTTTATCTTTCAAGTGAATAAATGTCCGAAAAATTCGGGCGGTATCGGATTATGTTAATCTGAAAATATTGACTAAAAGGTTTAATATAATATCATGTTAATATGTCCGAGAAAATTTCGCAAGAAGCGGATTTTTCGTAGAGTGAGGCTCGACCGTCTTTGCGAGGAGTGTAACGACGAAGCAAACCTAGTCCGGAAATAGGCAGAGATTGCCACGTCCACCACGGGCGGACTCGCAATGACGCTGCTGCCCGAAATGGAGGCAAATCAAAGAAGGTCGTCGAGAAATGCGGGTGACACCAGATTAAACCATACAGGAGCGGGATTGGTATTAAAATTTATTCATATTGCGGATATTCATTTGGGCAGACCTTTTTCGGGGCTTGCGGGGTATTCCTGTGATGAAAAAGTTCTGAATATATGTAAAAATGCAACAGAAAAATCTTTTAATGCCGCAATAAATTATGCATTGTCGAAAAATGTTGATTTTGTTCTTATTGCCGGAGATACATTTGATTCTTTAGAACAAGATTTTTCTTCTCTTTTAATTTTAAAATCAGGATTAAAAAAGCTTGATGAAGCCGGAATCAAAGTTTTTATGATTTGCGGTAACCATGACCCTTCAAACACATATAATAAAATTTCTTTTAACTATAGTAAAAGCACGAATATAAATATCGCCGGAGTAACTACGGAACAGCCTTTTTATAAGTTTATTTATAAAGATAAAAATAATAATCCGACGGCAGTAATACATGCTTTAAGCTATACCAATCAAACATTTTGTGAAAATCCGGCGAAATATTTTTCAATGCCGGAGAAAGAAGAATCAAATCTTTTTAATATAGGTTTATTACATTGCGATTTAAACGGAGATAATAAAAGTCCTTATGCACCGTGCCCTTTTGCGGAATTACAAGCTCTTGGCTATAATTACTGGGCTTTAGGACATATTCATATACCTTCTGTTAATGAAAAATATATTCAATATTCAGGAACAATTCAGAGCAGAAACACAAAGGAAACAGGCGCTCACGGTATAAGATATATTGAAGCGGACAATGGTCAAATCATAAAAAATGATTTTATTCCAATAGATGTTGTTAGGTTTGAGGATTTGTCTGTTGATGTTTCAAATGCCGCAGATTTAACGCAAGTATATTCTTTAATTTTTGAAGCTGTTGATTCTTTGATTAATAAATCATCTAAAATATGTGAACTTTTTCTTATCAGGATTCAATTATTAGGAAAAATAAATTTTTATAACGAATTGAATGAAAAATTTTATACTGAAACAGCCGAAAGAATAAAATCCGAATTTCTTGACAGAGTATGTATTTCCAAAATAACAAACTTAATAACTGCAATGATAGATGAAGATACATTAAAAAATGATGAGGGAATAACAGGAGAACTGTATAAAGTTTTACAAGATTCCGAAGTAACTGAAAGGTTATTTAAAGAAACTGAAAATCAATTTAAAACTCAAATTTATAACTGTTGTTTTTCAGATGAAGAATATAACATTTTTAAGCAGGCTGTTTTAAATACAGCAAAAGAAGAAGGTATCAGCATTTGCGCCGATATCTATAATAACGGGAAAAAAGAGGAATAATGGGCAGATTTTATATTGAAAAAATAAATATAGAAAAAAGTGCCAGAGATATTAAAACAGGAGTAGTTTACAAATTAATTCCGGAATTTAATATAATTTATGGGAAAAATGAAGCAGGAAAAACATCATTAATGAAATTTATTAAAGATAGTATTTTTCAGCTCCCTGATACAGGAAAGGGAAAAATATTTTTTTGCACGGAAAAAAACGGAATAAATTCAGTTTACAGGGCAGATATTAATGACAAAGAAAAAAAGAAAGACCGAAGTATTATTTCTGTCTCTAATACACAACT
>JAJQFK010000233.1 GCA_021201175.1 Candidatus Gastranaerophilales bacterium
TTTTTGCTTTCATTATTTCCTTCTGTTTTTTTATGAATATATGCTGCATTCTTAATTAAATTATCTTTATCAAGCTTATCGGCAAATAATTCCAGCAGGTAAATTTCCGGAATCTTTGATAAATTATTTTCAAGCAGAGAATGTACATTTATTCTTGAATCGGATATAAAACCGAATACTTTTAAATCTATATTATCTTCTTTTGCTTCAATTCTTATGTTTTTTATAACCGAATCCAATAACGGAATATCTATATTTCTGCATTCTATATTGCCTATTAACTTTGCTGCTTTTGTCAATTTATCGAATTTATATTTTAAATCACAATTTAAAGCACCTTGAGCAAATATATGATTTTTTACCAGCAGGTTTAATATTCGAGCAGATATGTTTTTATTTGTTTTAAGACTTATTTCAATCGGCTCTATAGTATTATTATCGATTATATTAAATTCGCCTTGCATTTTTGCAAAAATTATCGGGAACACTGCATTATTTTGGGATGAGATGTATTTTGTATAATCAAATTTATTTATTTTTACTTTATTTTCATAGAAATTAATGTCTCCGGAGAATTCACGCTTATTATTCACATCTCCAAGATTTATTTTTTCATATTCTATGTCTGAATCAGGATAAAGTGTAAGTTTTGGATAAATTTTTAAATTCTCTTCATTTCCTTTTAATTTAACAGAAAAATTTACATCTCCATACAATTCTAATTTTTCAGCAAATTTAGAGGGCATATAATTTTTTATAATTGAATTTGTTATTTTTGAAGTAAAATAACCGTCTATATCAGGCATTTTGCTATATATATCCGAAACCTTAATATTTCCGTATACAGGCATATCCTCAATTAAAGCCGTAAAATTGTCTATACTTATTTTGTTATTATCAAGGTTAATATCAAAATCATCAAAAAATACCGGCAGATTAGTTTGTGCGTGTCTGATTTGCGGTTTGGTTAATTTAATTTTGCCGCTAAAAATATTCTTTTTTAATTGTAAATTAATATCAGCTAAACCCTTAAAATCCTTAAATTCTTTAACTATATTAACAGCCTGCTGAGGAAGTATTTCAATTTCTTCCGGATTATTCAAATTTTCAAGATTAAAGTTTTCACTTATTATATCCAGATTATAAATAGGATTCAGCGTATCAACTTTTTGAACATTACCCTTCACTTTTATTATTGAATCATAAATATAAGCAGCGGCATTTTCAATAGTAACTGTTGATTTATCAAGAATAACCGTTCCGGATTGCGCTTTTATCGGGTTATTGTTATTATCTTCAATAAAATTCATTTTCGCATAGGCTTTATCTGTAATGAAATCAATTGCTTTAGCTTTATATTTAAAATACAAATCATGTTTTAAAGGGATTTCATATAAACAGGATAAATCAGGATAATTAGACGGATAAAGGTACGATTGTGTAAGAAATTTTATTGTATCTTTCAAATTAACTTCTTTACTTTTAACTTCGATATCTACATCGGGGATTTTCGTTTTTAAATCAGTAATAATTTTTCCGGAAATATCTAAATTAGAGGTTCCTGAAATTGCATTAAGGTTATTAAGAACTACAGTTTCTTCCGTAAAATCAACTTTTCCCTTAACATTTTCAAGCGGAGTATAAAACCCTTCAAGATAACAAGAATCTTCAAGAAGTTCTAAACTGCCTTTAACTTTCATATCATAAAAGGCTTCCTCGGGAGGTAATGGCGGCTGTCCGAAGGGAACAGGAACAATTTTAGCTTTTATATTAACAAATAATTTTGTTAATCCCGCTGCCTTATTTATTACAACAAGACCTGCCTTGACATCTTTTAATAAGTCACTGTTATTAATTATTTCCAACAAATTTTCCGCCGCAGCACTGTCTGAAGATATATCAAAATTAAGGTTATCATTTATCTTCACGCTACCTTTAACTTTTAACGGATTATTTTTGACAAATGCACGTTCCGACTCAAAACTGATAACATCTTCATTAAATTCAAGTGCGCCTTTTCCGTTTTGTATTTCTCCGTATAATCCTTTATATGTTAAATCTGCATTATCAAACTTGCTGTATCCGTTTATACTTAAATAATCAGGAGAGCCTTTTACATTAACATTTATGACTCCGTATCCGTTTTTAATATCCATATCGGGAATAGGACCGAGTTGGAAATTAAAAACTTTACTTATCGGAACTACGAGTTTTTGGGCAATAGCAAAATTTATATTATCAGTTGTGTTTATTGTTACATTATTTATCCCATCTCTAAACATGTATACATATCCTTTTATAAATGCTTTTTGATTATTAAGCATGTTTATAAGAATATCCATATTTAAAATTCTTTTATCGAATTTTATATTTACACTGCCAGTATGATATTTATGAAATTTTTTATCTAAAATTTTAACATTTTCACCCTTAACATAACCCGTTATGTCCGGCTGCGGTATAGCACCTTGAGCTTTCACGGAAGCTTCAATATCGCCAAAGACTCCGTAATGTTTGATTTTTTCTATGGTTTTTAGTTCTTTTGTAATACAAGGAGGCAATATTTCCGCAATTTTTTCGGCTTTAGAATCTTTTACCTCTGCCCATATATCAAGTGTCGGTTTCTTTTCTAAAGTTATTGCTCCGCCCGTTTTTATG
>JAJQFK010000096.1 GCA_021201175.1 Candidatus Gastranaerophilales bacterium
TGAATGGCGCCGGCTGTACTTATAAAGTTTTACAAGACTAAAATTTTCCGCCAAGTAAATAGAATTCTGAACAATAGACTCCGCTGCCGATTGGAGAACAGTCTGCCTTTAATCGGGAATATGGAAGTGCCTCTCCTTCGGTAGAAACACTATTTTTATATATGTCCATAAAAAATATATCCTGTCCGATTCTATTTGGTTTTTCAACTCCGTTAATATCAATAAACATAAAATATAACGGCTGCAAGCTGCTTGTTATTTCATCAGGATTCTCTTTAACAGAGATCATTGTTCCGTCTTTAGCGAAGATAAATTTATTAAAATAAAAACGATCTTTTTTGCTGATTTTTGTTCCGTTCATTTTTCTGTAGGAATATTTTTTTATTTTTTCAGGCAGTCTGTCATTCATGTCAAAATATTTATTTATAACGGAAAACATGTATTCACTATCAACAATTTTTCCGGCTTCAAAATTTGAAGGAACAATAATACCTTCATAAAGACTTACTAAAGAAAATGAATAATCCAATTTTTCAAATTCAGATTTCCATTTCGCTATTCTTTGAGCCTGTTCAAGATTTATCAAATTAAACGGTAAAACTACTACTATAATTATTATAAAAAATAAAAATAGTGCTGTTATATTAAAAAAATTACATGAAAAATTCTTCACTAAGCAAGTTCCATTCTTCTTTTTTCTTTCATTAATTCGTCATAAATCCAATCGGGAACAAAATTTTTCCCTAAAATAATGTTACCGTTATTAGGATTAGGCGCATGGAAATCCGAACCTCCGGTTATAATCAAACCGTATTTTTCTGCAAGGGTCGAAAAATACTCAATTATTGCCGGAGAATGTTTTCTATGATAAGCTTCTAAGCCCCTCAAACCAAAGTTCATCATTTCCTTTGTTAACTGATCAGCTATATCAACATCAAACGGATGTGCAAAAACAGGTATACCTCCCGCATCATATATTATTTCAACCGCATCAAACGGAGTTACTGTTTTTCTCTGCACATAAACATTTGAATTATCGTTTATATACTTATTATAAGCTTCAATAACACTTGAAGTACCGCCCGCGTTGGTAATAGCTTTTGCTAAATGCGGTCTGCCGATACTTCCCCCGGGGGCAACCTGATTAGTTATACTTTCAAATGTAATTTTAATCCCCTCTTTTTTTCTTAGAAGAGTGATAATTTCTTTTGTTTGCTTAATTCTTGCCTGCTGTTGTGATTTGATTAATTTTTGAAAATCATTATTTTTTAAATCCATAAAATAACCGAGAATATGAACTTCATACCCTTTATAAAGCGTATTAATTTCAACCCCCTGCAATATTTCCAGCGGTTTATTTTTTGCATATTCGCGGGCTGCATCAAAAGACAATACATTATCATGGTCTGTAATGGCAATTGCATTAAGCCCGGCATCTAAAGCGGCATCAACGATTTTTTCCGGAGAAAAAGCGCCGTCCGAGAAAGATGTGTGGATATGTAAATCAACTTTCACTTCCTTATCCTTTCATAATATTATTTCCTCATTTAAAATTATTTTCTCATTAATTCTTTCAATGTTCAGTGCTTTGCCCTCAAAAATATCCGCAGTTACAATAACTCCGTTAATTTGGCAGATTCCTGAATTAGCAACATCTAATCTATCCGGTATAAGAGTGATTAATCTGTTAACAGAAGCCTCATAATCCATGCCTATAACCCCTTCAAAATCGCCGCAGAATCCGGCATCAGTTATATAAGCGCAGCATCCTTCATATATTCTTTCATCGGCAGTTTGTACATGTGTATGAGTTCCAAATATGCCGGTCACACCCATTTTAGCAAAATATTTTGCAATACATATTTTTTCCGCTGTCGCTTCCGCATGAATATCCATAAATACAAGCGGGGTTATTTCTTTTATCTCATTTATTGCTTTTGCAGTCATATCCCACGGCGAATCAAACGGCTGCATAAATGTTCTTCCAAGCACATTTATAATACCTATTTTTATATTATTTTTTTCAATAATTGTGAAACCTTTTCCGGGGGTATTTTCAGGGTAATTTATGGGTCTTATGAGTCTATCCGCTTCATTAATATACTGAAATATTTCTCTTTTATCCCAGATATGATTACCGGAGGTAAAGCAATCAATCCCGTAGGATAAAAGTTCTTCATAATTTTTTCTTGTTAATCCGAATCCGTGAGAGGCATTTTCAGCATTAGCAATGATAAAATCCGGCTTATCGATTTGCAAACTATCGAGATACTTTTTTATGGCAAGCCTTCCGGGCTTACCTGCAATATCACCTAAAAACATTATTTTTATTGAATTATTTATCATGGATTCTGGGTCTTTATCTCAATCAAAACGGATTCGCCGGAAAATCGGCTGTAAAGATTTATTTTGCTATTTCTGTAGTTCTTATTTCACGAACAACAGTAACCCTTATTTGCCCCGGATAATCTAACTCTTCTTCAATACGGTTTGCAATATCTCTTGCAAGTCTGGTACTTGCAATATCATCAAATTTATCAGGCTGAACAACAATTCTGATTTCTCTGCCCGCCTGCACAGCGAATGATTGTTTGATTCCGTCATAACTCAAAGCTATTTCTTCAAGTTTTTGAAGCCTCTTGATATAAATT
>JAJQFK010000117.1 GCA_021201175.1 Candidatus Gastranaerophilales bacterium
CCCCCCCCCCCCCCCCCCCCCCCCCACCCCCCCCCCCCCCCCCCCCCCCAATATTATATTTTAATGGATGGAAATATTAATGATAGAAATACTTTTCAAACAGACATTATAAATACAATATATGAAACAGCAACAGTAATTGATTATAAGGATTATAACAGTATTATTAATAAAAAAGAAGATAATAAAGATATCCCAAATATAAAGCATAAGAACCTGGAATCCGGATTAGCTATCGCTTCTTATGTGATATTTCAAAAATAACAGATATTGATAGCGGATTAAATCAGTTAGTTGCACATAAGAATAATATTACTTATAATATTTCTATTGGAAAGAGGAGAGAAAAATGGCTAATAATTATAACAGGGTATATAATTTTGCGGCAGGTCCCGCTGTATTACCGGTAGAAGTTTTAGAAATTGCACGTGATGACATGCTTAATTATCATGGTTCAGGCATGAGTGTTATGGAGATGTCTCATAGGTCAAAAACTTACGATAATATTATTAAAACCGCAGAATCAGATTTAAGAGAACTTATGAATATCCCTGATAATTATAAAGTCTTGTTTTTGCAGGGCGGGGCTAATTTGCAATTTTCTATGGTTCCTATTAATTTATTAAAAAATGGCGAGGCGGATTATATTGTTACCGGTCAATGGGCGAAAAAAGCATATATTGAGGCTCAAAAGTACGGAAAAATAAATAAAATTGCCTCAAGTGAAGATAAAAACTTTTCATATATCCCTGATTGCTCAGATTTGGATATTTCACCAAACAGCGATTATGTTTATATCTGTGAAAATAACACTATATACGGAACAAAATTCCATACGCTTCCTAATACAAAGGGGAAGATTTTAGTTTCTGATATGTCATCTTGTTTCTTATCAGAGCCTGTTGACGTTACAAAATACGGCTTGATATTTGCCGGTGTTCAAAAAAATGCGGGTCCGGCGGGAGTCCAAATTGTAATTATAAGAGAAGATTTAATTAGAGAGGATTTACCTTCATGGTGTCCTGTAATGCTTAAATATAAAACCCATTCTGATAATAACAGCCTTTATAATACTCCTCCGGCGTATGGAATTTATATATGCGGACTTGTTTTTAAATGGATTAAAAAAACAGGCGGTTTGGAAATTATGAAACAAATTAATGACAAAAAAGCAAAAATTCTATATGATTTTCTTGATAATTCAAAGCTGTTTAAAGGTACTGTCGAAAAAGAATCCCGTTCTGTTATGAATGTTCCTTTTGTTACCGGTTCTGATGAATTAGATAAATTGTTTATTGAACAGGCGCAAAAAGCGGGGTTTGTCCAGTTAAAAGGACATAGAACCGTTGGCGGCATGCGCGCTTCAATATATAATGCCATGCCTGTAGATGGTGTTATAGGTCTGGTTGATTTCATGTCAAAATTTGAGAAAGAAAATTTACAAAAATAAGAGGAAGAATTGTGATTAAATATTTCTAAGGTTCATGTTTTATTACGATAGTTGGTATTATAGCTGCATATTTATGGGCGGAACATTCGCATTCCGGCAGCGGCTTTATGGCTTTGTTTGTTGTCGCGTTTCTTTCTATTTTAGAAATAACCCTGTCTTTTGATAATGCAGTTATTAATGCAATGAAATTAGAAAAAATGAATAACGTTTGGCGTCATAGGTTTTTAACCTGGGGTATTATAATTGCGGTTTTTGGTATGAGGTTATTATTCCCTATTTTAGTTGTAGCCGCATTCTCCGGATTAAGTGTATTGGGAGTGGCAAAACTCGCGCTTTATGATGTTGATAAATATGCGGATTATTTGCATAAAGTACATGCTCCTCTTGTTACGTTCGGGGGCGCTTTTTTACTTATGATTTTCTTTTCTTATTTTTGTCATGAAAAAAAATCGGTTCACTGGATTTGCAGTGTTGAAAAATGCATGACCAAATTAAATTGTATAAAATATATTGATGTAATATTTGTTCTTCTTGCTTTAATGGTATTGCAGTATTTTATTCCCGAAGAACAGAAACTGGCGGTCATTCTTGCCGGATTTACCGGAGTTATTTTGTATCTAATTGTGGATAGTATCAGTAATCTTCTTGAATCTGTTGCGGAAAAAAGAGCGGAAATTATGGGAGGGGCTGCTCAACTTGGATTCATAGGCTTTTTATATCTTGAACTTATAGATGCTTCTTTCTCTTTAGACGGAGTTTTGGGCGCATTCGCAATTAGTAAGGATATTATTATTATTTGTATCGGATTGGCAATAGGCGCTATGTTTGTCCGTTCGCTAACAATTTTTATGGTAGATATGAAAACTTTAAAACAGTTTCTGTACCTTGAACATGGCGCGCACTGGGCAATAGGATTCCTTGCATTGATTATGTTTGTAAGCACTCGATTGGAAGTTCCGGAGGTAGTTACGGGCGGTACAGGGTTAGTTATTGTCGCTGCTGCTTTTATTTCCTCAATTTATCATAATAAAAAGAAAATAGAAGAATGTATTAAACATTAAACGGGTGTGACATTATAATTTATTTATTTTATAGTTCTCTTATATTTATAGTTTGTTGAGGCAGTTATGAAAGATAAATTAGAACTTATTTTTAAAAATGCATCGGATGAATTTCAAAATTCATCTTCTGTTCAGGG
>JAJQFK010000056.1 GCA_021201175.1 Candidatus Gastranaerophilales bacterium
ATTGGATTGCATTAGCTATTTCGTTATTTGTAATGGGAATATTACAAGCTTCTTTCGCAAAATATAAATTTGATAAAATATAAATTCAAGCCAAGTAATCTTTTAAATGTTTAATATTATCGCAATTTCTAAGTTTTTTAAGTGCAATACTCTCAATCTGGCGAATCCTTTCTTTTGAAAAACCCATATCTTTTCCCAATTCTTCAAGAGTTTTAGGACGTTCTCCGTTTATTCCGAATCTATTTATAATTATTTTTCTTTCTTTTTGATTTAAACTTTTCAAGATTTTATTTATATGATTTTTTAATAATATATTTTGAGTTTTATTTTCAGGCGATAAATAATTATCATCAGAAATATAATCTTCAAGTGCAAGATTTTCAGCAACCGGAGTATCAAGACTAACAGGCTCCAGTTTGATAGTATTTAAAGCGGTAATAACTTGTTTTAGCGGCATTTTGGTTTTATCTGAAACAGCTTCAACAGAAGGTTCTTTTCCTTCTATGTAACTCAATTCAAACATTGCTTTTTTTACCAGCCGAATTTTATCACTCATGTGAACAGGGACTCTGATAACTTTTGAATTATTTGCTATGGCTCTGACAATGGTCTGTCTTATCCACCATGTCGCATAAGTTGAAAATTTAAACCCTTTTGAATAATCAAATCTGTCAGCCGCTTTAATTAAGCCTAAAGACCCCTCTTGAACTAAATCCATAAAAAGTACACCCTGACCGGTATATTTTTTAGCAATACTAATAACAAGTCTTAAATTAGCTTGAATCAACTTCTTCTTTGCATTAATTGCTTTTTGCCCGTCCCCTTCCGTTATATCTTTACCTAACTGTTGTTCTTCCGACCTTTTTAAAAGTTTTGTTTTTCCAATATCCTTTAAATACATTTGAAGAATATCATCTTTATAAACAACACTGTTAAAAGAGGTTATTTCTTCTTGTTCAGGTTCGGTTTCCGCATTCAAATCAATATAATTTTCATCGGAAATACAGTAATCGTCAATATATTGAATACTCATAATAAATCCCCTCTCTCTCGTTATTAAAGTCTCCGACGCAAAAAATTACTGTAAGTTCCTATGTTAATATGTCCGAGAAAATTTCGCGATAAGGAACGCGAGCGAAATTTTTTACAAAACGAACAGCTGAACCAAAGGTGAAGCTTGTGAGCTTGTATCCGTCAGCGCAGCTGTTCGGTGAGTGGCGCCTTGAAAAGGTGAGCCCCAATTTTTCGGTGACGAGGAGCGGAATTCCGGACGGCTGAAAGCCGGTAAGCGAACAGAAGAAGCCGGCAGGAGCAAAGCTCCGGAGGCGCTACTCTGTGAGCGCAAAGGGATTTCAAGAAAGTCATCGAAAAATGTGGGCGACACTAGATTATGTTAGTAAAAATTGCCCGTAAAAAAAGTTTATGATATTATTTAGTAAGAGGGAGCTTGTTAATTAGTGCCAAAGAAAAAGTGTATTGAAATAGTTTTAGACGTTGAAACAACAGGATTAGATTATACAAAAGAAAAAATGATTGAATTTGCCGCAATAAGGCTTGAAAACGGCAAAATGAAAGATAGGTTTGAAACCCTTATTAATCCCGAACAGCATATTAGGAAGTCAAGCATCGCTGTCCACGGTATAACAGAAGAAGATGTTAAAGATGCGCCGACAGAAGCGCAGGTTATGCCGTTGATTCTTGATTTTATAGGTGATTATCCGATTGTCGCACATAATGCCATTTTTGATTATTCATTTATTAATCAAGCAAGCATAAGACAAACCGGAAAACCTATTAATAACGCAAGAATTGATTCACAAATGATGTTTAAAGAAGTATATCCGGAACTGGAATCATGCGGACTTGAAAGCTTGATGACAAAATTCAATGTTGAATTTTCTACAAGACACCGTGCTATGGCAGACACGGAAGGGCTTGCTGCTGCATATCCGGAACTTAAAAAACTTTATGAAAAAAAATATGCATGGCAAGTTCAACAGCTTGATAATGTTGATTATTTATTTGAAAGATATTTAAGGATTCAACAGGCTGTTCAAATTATGCAATCAGAAATGCAGGATTTGAAATCTATTTTCAGGTTGTATTTTGAAAAGGGCGGCGAAAATATCCATTCACCAAACGGAGAAATTCTGACTTTTCAGTCTAAACAGTCTTATGCTTATGATTTTGTTGAAATAAAAGATGTTTTAGATGAAATAGGCGCTTTGCCAAAAGCGGTAAAATTAAATAATAACTTTGTTGATAGGTTGATTGCTTCTAACAGTTTGAATCAAGAAACCAGAGAAAAGCTTGCAAGCGCAAGGCAAATGCTTTCTGAAACCAGAAATATTCATATAATTAAAGCCGATAAAAAATTTGAACATGTCTAACTTTGGCATAACAATTATTTTACTCCGGAACAATAACTCTTTATACTTCATTAATAAGTTCATTAATATCAACATTTAAAACTCTTGATATATCTATTATTTTAAGTATTGTTGGATTTTGACCGGCTGTTTCTATCATACTTATAGTCGTTCTTGAGGTATTAATTAATTCCGCAAGTTTTTCTTGTGATAATCCTTTTTTTATCCGTGCAAACTTTATATTTAATCCAAGTATTTTTAGTCTATCTTTAAT
>JAJQFK010000229.1 GCA_021201175.1 Candidatus Gastranaerophilales bacterium
GATTAGATAAAAGAATTACAGAGCTTGAGGCTCAAAACAAGCAGCTTGAGAAGAAAAATAAAGAACTTGAAGAACGACTTCTCAAGGTAGAAAAGGTATTAGGGAACTAATTTCCTTCCCTAATAATCAAAATACAATATGTCTTTCAGCCGGCATGCCGGCTGTTTTTTTATTCAATCCGGCGCCGGATTTTGCTGTACAAGTCAAGTAATTAGTTACAGAAGAAGTTTCCCCAGAGCACTCCTTATTGTATACAAAAAGTGTCAATCAAAAATTCGGGAGTTATATAGTAAATTCCATCAATCATATCCGGAACAGTCGCCCTGAACTTGTTTCAGTGTCTATTAATTAGTAGATTCCGAAACGAGATTCGGAATGACGTTATTACTAAGATTTAATAATATTTGGCGGAATTTGCTATATAACTCCAAATTTGCATATCAAAAGCTTTTTAATATTACGCCGCCTATGGCACCGGCTATTATTATCAAAAGCGGATTTTTCTTAATAAAAGCGAATGGTACAATTAATAAAACAAAAAGTAAAACGGCTTTAAAATCAAACTGAGATAAAACAGGCGGTAATTCTTTTGAATAAAGTACGGTATCAAGAAGAAGTTTTATGCCTATAGACATTAAGAGTGCACATGAAGCAGGACGCAAGCCCAGAAATATTGATTCAATATATCGGCAGGTTTTAAACTTATCAAGAAGTTTTGAAATAAATATAACCAAAAAAAACGGTATAAATACTATTCCGGTTGTTGAGATTACTGCACCTATAAACCCCGCTGTTGTATAACCCGTATAAGTTGCCATATTTATACCAATGGGTCCGGGGGTTATATTAGAAACCGCAATCATATTAGTAAGTTCTTCAGATGAAAACCAGTTATATTGCGACTGCAAAAAATATAGAAAAGGAAGTGCGGCATAACCGCCGCCTATTGCGAATACTCCTATTTTCATAAATTCATAAAAAAGAAGAAAATATAATTTAAACATTTTTCTTTCCTTTTACTGTTGTGTATATTATTGCCGATATTGCGGAAATTATAATAATTATCGCAGGAGATACAGGAAGAATAAAAAAAGCCAAAAGAACTATTATAAAAAGTAAATAAGTAAAAAATGAATTAACACTTTTTTTCCATAAATCCTTTACTGTTATAAATATTAATATTATAACTGATATTCTTATTCCCCAAAAAGCATTTTGAACTATTTGGAATCCGACAATATTCGACATTATATGTGCCAATATTAAAATACATAAAAAAGATGGGGTAATAATTCCCAGTATAGACATTAATGCACCTGACATGCCGCGGACTTTATATCCTGAACATATAGCAATGTTACCTGCAATTATCCCGGGGATACACTGGCTCATTGCAAAATAATCAACTAATTCTTCTTCTGTAAGCCATTTCTTATCTTCAACAACATATTTTTTAAGAAGCGGAACTATAACATATCCGCCTCCTAACAGTTGAATACCGATTATAAAATATATATTAAAAATTTCTAACAGTCCGGCTTTTTTATTCATAGAACAATTATTGCATAAAATTTTTATTTATGAATTTTTTAAGTTTGACCTACTTATTATCTCCCTGTACCTGCTTTTAATACAGTCAGATATCAGCCGGTCTACTAATTATTTTTTTATTGTTTTTTTTGTTTAATATACATAATTTAAATGTATCCGGAGAATATAAATGATTGAAACCAGAACAAAAGAACAGAATAAAAAGTTTGAGAATTTTTTGAAAACACAAGCGGGAGAAAATCTTTTTGCAAAAGCAAAACGTGTAAGTGAAGTACTTAAAAGCGGTATTAATACCGGAAACGAGGCACTTGGAATGCTGGCTGTTGAAAAAGCGGCAGGAGAATTTAATATAAAAGAAAAATCCGGGGATATTCATCAGGTTATAATGCTTGGTTCTAATTCGTATTTGAATTTATCAACAAATGAAAATGTCATGACAGCAGCGATTGAAGCCTTAAATAAATTCGGCTACGGAATGGGGGCTGTTTCAAACTATGTAGGAATTACAGAACTTCATAAGGAACTGGAAAATCGTATTGCTGATTTTTACGGAACAGAAAGTTCTGTTGTTTTTCCAAGCGGATACGGAACTAATGTGGGTGTTATTTCTGCTTTATGCAATACAGGGGATGTTATTATTAATGACAGTGCAAACCACGCTTCTATTTTTGACGGCTGCCGTTTGTCCGGCGCTGATATTAAAGTTTTTCCGCATGCTGATATGCGGGCTTTAGAGAGAGTTCTAAAAAAAATTCCCGAAGAACAAACCGGAAGATTAATTGTTACGGACGGTGTTTTTTCAATGGACGGCGATATTGCAAAATTGGATATTATTACAGAACTTGCTGAAAATTATAATTGTAAGATTATGGTTGATGATGCGCACGGAATCGGTATAGTAGGTAAAACGGGCAGAGGGGCTGCCGAATATTATAATGTAATGCATAAAATAGATTTAAATGCAGGCATGCTTAGTAAATCTCCGGGAGGATTAGGCGGATATTGTGCCGCTTCATCAGAAATTATACAATTTTTGAGGCTTTATGCACGAACTTATTTCTTTTCGACAGCACTTCCCGCCTCTCTGGC
>JAJQFK010000046.1 GCA_021201175.1 Candidatus Gastranaerophilales bacterium
ATATTAAACAATTTACAAATTATTTTACCCGTCCATACATATCTTCATAACGTATAATATCATCTTCACCTATATATTCACCTTTTTGGACTTCAAGAATCTTTAACGGAGAAGTTGAATGATTTTGCAGGGAGTGTTTTGCTTTTAGGGGAATGTCTATACTTTCGCATTTATTTAAATTGTATTTATTATCTTCTAAAATTATAACAGCCTCTCCTTCCAGTACAACCCAGTGTTCTGAACGGTAATTATGCGATTGTAATGATAACTTATGTCCGGGGGATACAGTTATAATTTTTGTCAGCCAGCCATTTCCTTTATTCAGGCACGTATAAAACCCCCATGGTCTAAATACCGTTTTAGGAGATATTACAGTATTTTCATTTGTTTCTTTTAGTTTTTTTACAACATTTTTTATATCTTTAGTTCTTGTTTTATCACAAACTATTACTGCATCTTCTGTTTCTATTATTACTTTATCCTCAATATAATTAACGGCAGTAAGTTCCTTTGAAGAATATACCAGAGAATTTTTAACTTTTTCTGTTATTACATTTCCCGTAAGAACATTCCCGTCATTATCTTTTTGACTGTTATTATATATAGCTGTCCAGGAACCGTAATCCTGCCATTTTGTTTTAAGTTCGACAAGCGCAAGTTTTTTAGTATGTTCTATAACCTGATAATCAATTGAAATTTCAGGAATATTTTCATAATATTCATATTTTATCTTGCAATTTTCATCAAACATATTTTTACTGAAATTTGAATATGCATTGTTTGAATATTTATTCAATTCTTCCAGAAGTATGGAAATTTTAGAAATATATATACCGCAATTCCAGTATAAATTGTCCTTATTTTTGTTTTCCCAAAAGTCCGCATCGGGTTTTTCCTTAAAAGAAACAACTTCGTAACCATCCGGTTTTATAGTATTACCTGATTCTATATATCCAAACTCATCTTCAAAATATGAAGGTTTTACTCCTAAAGCAGCAATATAACCTTTTTTAGCCAATTGTTTTGCTTTTTCAATTGCGGTTTTAAATTCATTAATATCTTCAACAGAAAAATCGACGGGAAGTATTATTATAATCTCATCTTTTTTATCTTTTAAGAAGGTTAACATAGACGCAATTGCCGGTGCTGTATTTCTTGACATCGGTTCCGATATAATCTGCGGATTTTTTGTAATTTCCTTCAATTGCAATTGTGTATCAGATAATTGTCTGATATTGGTGATTGTAAAAATATTTCTTGGCTGTGTAATTTCCAGTGCAAGCTCATAAATATTTTGAATTAATGTTTTACCGCCAAATAAATTAAGTAAAGATTTTGGATATAACTCTCTTGATAAAGGCCATAATCTTTCACCAAACCCGCCGGCCAAAATTATACACTTCATATAAAAACTCCGATAGTAATTTTTTTAATACTAACATAATAACGTTATTTAATCCAGTGCCGCCGGTATTTTCGTTGCAGATTCCAAACTTTTAATCAAGCGGAATAACCAATTTTTGACCTATAGAAAGTTTATGAGCGTTTGTTAAATTATTAGCCTGTTTAATTTTTTCTACCTTGTCTAAATCATATTTACCGTAAAAACGATAAACAATAGAACTCATAGAATCACCGTTTTTCACAATATAATTTTCAGAGGCAGGGATTGATATTTCATTTGCCGAATTTTGTGCTGCCGGAATAACTGCAACCTGTGAATTTATTTGAGGCAATTTACTTTTTCTTGAAATTTTCTTTTCAAATTTTGGCTGACCTAATGTTGCAGTACTATTTTCTGTTGATATACCGGAACTTATACTCAAAATAGAGTTCATAATAAATATACATAAAGCACCGGCAATGAAGCCTGTTAATAAATATATACCGGGGGATTTTTCTTCTTTCGGACTTATCTTAAAGTTCTGCCATAAAAGGTCAAGTTCTTTTTGTTTGCCTAATCGTTTATATGTCTTAGGAGAAATGTCCTCTTTTTCAAATTCTCTTTGATTTTTTAATTCTGATAAAAAAGCTATTTTTTCATCTGATAAATTTGACCTGTAAATTGATGAATTTCTCATAACTTACCCCAATCCTTTCCCTTACCTATAATATGATATCTGAAATAATATTTTAAAGTCAAGAAATTTACGTGCTATATTACAATAAGATACAAAAAGAATAAATAATTTGTAATAGCCTGTTGTCTATAAACCGATATACGACCGACATATTGACCGACATATGTTAATTTTTGTAACGATTGATATATACTGCAAAAGCAAGACGGGAGTGGATTTGCGACTGTTTTTGCTTATTTTGATATATACTTTTTCGCGCAATTGTATATATTAATTTGTTTTTATATATATAAGGAAGCAAAAAAAGGTATAAAAAAATGGGATACGCATTATTCGCACAAAGAAAAGTAGTCTTAACAGGACAAATAAATTCAGTAAGTTTGCAACAGACTCAACGTTCAAATGAACAATATAATCTTGCAACAAGAACATTAAGTTTAAATCAGCAGTTGTCATCCTTGCAAGTATCCCAGTCAACAGAATTAGCAGATTTATACGCTTCATTAAGCAGTGCAAATGATTCCGATACAAGAGCAAGTATAAATGCTCAAAT
>JAJQFK010000238.1 GCA_021201175.1 Candidatus Gastranaerophilales bacterium
CGTTAATATATACATTTGAGTTTTCAGGCGAATATTTAGACGCATTATCAATAAGATTAATAAGTATTTGTTGGAATTTATCAGTATCAACAAAAATTTTAGGCAGATTTGAAGCATAATTACATTTGTATTTATGTGTTTTGTATTGATTTTGCAATATCT
Organism: Candidatus Gastranaerophilales bacterium; assembly: GCA_021201175.1. Taxonomy (GTDB): domain Bacteria; phylum Cyanobacteriota; class Vampirovibrionia; order Gastranaerophilales; family Gastranaerophilaceae; genus Avigastranaerophilus. Next base: position 163 of record JAJQFK010000238.1, read on the forward strand.
GCACAGTTGAATCAATTATAGGAATGACATCAATTGTTTTATAAACCATAAGTTCTTTTTCAGATTGCATTTTAGAAACCGTAAGAAGATTTTCCACTAAATTTATCAATCTGTTAGATTGTTCTTTAATTATAAGAAGAAATTTTTCGCGTTGTTGAGGAGTTAGTCTGTCATAAGAACTTAAAAGCGTATCGGCAAACCCTCGTATACTTGTCAGCGGAGTTCTTAATTCATGGCTTACGGTTGAAATAAAATCTAAATAAGCTTTTTCTAAATTATCAATATTTTCTTCTTTTAACGTCATAGAGTTATTATATAACTCTTTTTAGATTTTATCCAGTATTTGTAATGGTTCGTGGTACTAACCCTTGTAAATTTTATAAGTACAGCCTATTCAATTCTGATTATTTGATAATATTTTTGAACATGTTTGAAAGTTTATTATCTATTTGTTACAATGCAGATGTCCGAGAAAATGCAGGCGGCACCGGATTGGGTAGATAAATATGCAAAAAGTTAAAATAATAAGAATGCAGACACACGATGTTGATGAAGTATTCAGTTTGGAAGAATTAGTTCATCCAAATCATCACTGGTCAAAAGATTCTTTTTATAACGAACTGGCAAACCAACTTGCACATTACTATTGTATAAAAGATGAGAAAAACAAAATTTTAGGTTATATAGGCTTCTGGCAGATTTTAGAAGAATCCCATATAACAACCCTTGCTGTCCATCCTGAATACAGAAATATCCAGCTTGCGCAAATTTTAATGATTCAGCTTATTTCAGATTGCTACAGGGATAAAGTAAAATATATTACACTTGAAGTAAGAGAAAGTAATATTGCCGCTATTTCCCTTTATGAGAAGTTTTTATTTGAATCAATCGGTATGCGCAAGAATTATTATCAGGATAACGGCGAAAATGCTCTTATAATGTTTACTCAGAATATCTGGTATGATACATTTAAAGATAATTTTAAAAAAATAAAAGACAATATAAATAAGGTTCAAGTATTAAATGATAAATAAACGGGTAAAGCAAGAGTTAAAAAAATATCACAAACCGAATATTAAAATTAAATTCTGCCTCGGAACAATTTCGCTTGTTGCTTTATGTGTAATGCTGTTAATAATTGCAACCTTCACACAGATAAAAATTAATTTTAATCTGGCTGATGCGGGAATTAATTCTTATTTAAAATTTGAATATATTCCTCAAATACCCGTTGTACTGTTTACAGCCGCGCTTTTAGGCGAATTTTGGGGACTTGCGGCTATACTAATCTATATAATTATGGGCTTAACTCCTTGGTTCCCCGTATTTGCTCTGGGCGGAGGATTATCATATATTTTTCAATATAATTTCGGATATATATTTGCATTTATTTTTTCAGTATTAACAAGTGCAAAAGAATTAAAATCAGGATATTCAATAACGAATATACTTTTTGCGGTCGTTTACGGAGTATTTATAATCCATATTATCGGCACTGTATATATGATTGTTATTGCACTACTAAGGCATGAGAATTGGGATTTTATAGGGAATTGGATATATTTCCAATCTTTATCAAAAATATTATATGATATTGTTTTTGGAATTATAGCTGTAATATTGGCAAAATTTATACGTAAAATATTATGGATTATTATGGGATAGATGGTTCGGGAAATTTCGCCGCAAGAATCAAGCGTGCAATTTATTGCACGAACAAATATTGTAATAACATTTATTTTTGAAAAAAAATTGCTGTGACGCTACTGCTAAAGCCCCCGCATTGATTTAGTCAAACAATGTCAAAGGGGGGGGATAAAAACCTAATCGTTTTTTATATCTTTATCTTTATCATCAATTTGTTTTGCCATAAGGGTCTTTAAAACTCTTGCACCGACATAAATGCATGTTCCTACGGCAATAACGGCACCGGTTGTTCCCATAAAAGAAACAGCAATCGCGCCGGCAAGTGCCGCGGAAATAACACCTACTTGAAAAGAAGTAGAGGCTTTATCCTGCAATTTAGCTTCTTGTCTTGCTATTTCACTATAATCCGGCTTAGTTTGTTTTAATAATTGATCCTGTGTAAAATTATTTTGAGAAGAAAAATTCGGGTTCTGAGTGGTAACTCTGTCCGTAAACAATTTTGGAGAAAGCGATTCTAATTTAGCTACCTGACTTTTAACTTCAAAAATATCCCTTGTAAGCTTTGAATCAAGTAAAACTCTGTCTTGACTGCGTCTATCCTGTCCGGAACGGCGTTCAACAGCAACAGGTATATTCTGCTGCCTTCTGTCTTTGCCTCTTTGATATTGAGGATATAAGCTTGTTATTCTATATGTACTCACTTCAAACCTTTCAATCTAGTGTCGCCCGCATTTTTCGATGACTCCTCGTCACCGAAAAATTGGGGCT
>JAJQFK010000174.1 GCA_021201175.1 Candidatus Gastranaerophilales bacterium
TACGTTTTTAGAAAATACAATATTAAAATACATGCCTGTTGAAAAAGTTGATACAAAGTATACTCTTGCGGCTGCCGGTAACACTGAGGGAGCTTATTCATTCAGTCAAATTTATACGCTTAGCGACGGAAGTGCAATTGTAAATATGTTTCAAGATTGCTCTCTTAATTGGGGAAGTTGTATCCAAATATGGTATGATACAAACGGGTTAAAGAAACCAAACCAGCTTGAAAAAGATGTTTTCAGATTTAAAATAAAGTTTTTGAATGGTGGTCATCGCGGGATTAATGTTTGCGACGACAGCGACAAGTGCTACGAAAAACATCCTTATGAAGAAAATTCATAAAAAAAGGGTTTCTGTTTACTTAACAGAAACCCTTTTTTTAATTTATTAATAATTTTTAGCTTTTTCATAGAAATAGCTTTTCGGATGGGCACAAACCGGACAAAGTTCAACAGCTTCTGAACCTTCATAAGAATATCCGCAGTTAGAGCATTCCCAAACTATTTTCTTATCTTTTTTAAAGACATTTCCGTCTTGAAGATTTTTTAGTAATGTAAGGTATCTTTCTTCATGTTCTTTTTCAATTTTTGCCACATTTTCAAAAAGTAAAGCAATATCTTCAAAGCCTTCTTCTCTTGCTTCTTTTGCAAACTGAGCATACATTTGAGTCCACTCATAGTTTTCACCTTCTGCTGCATCTTTCAGATTATCAAGAGTAGAAGGGATTTTACCGTCATTTAGCAATTTAAACCATATTTTAGCGTGTTCTTTTTCGTTATTTGCAGTTTCTTCAAAAATTTTACTTATTTGAACATAGCCATCTTTCTTGGCTTGTGCTGCATAATAGGTATACTTGTTTCTGGCTTCTGATTCTCCTGCAAATGCGGTCATTAAATTTTTTTCTGTTTTTGATTCTTTTAATTCCATAATATACTCCGGTTCTATTCTATTACTACGGCAAGATTCAAAGTATAATACTCATCATCAAAATCCGTAACTGCCCATCTTAAAACATCTAATCCTGTCTTTTTTAGTTCTTTTTCTATATATTCCGATGTAAATTCATCAGGAACTTTTACTTTTACTTCTTTTGTTGTAATCATTATTCCACCGTAACTGACTTAGCCAGATTTCTTGGCTGATCAACGTCCTTTCCTAAAAATTCCGCTATATAATATGCCAGAAGCTGTAAAGGTACACAAGCAATAACCGGCGACAATATCTCACTCACGGGCGGAATCCTTAAAATAAAATCAAATAAAGATTCCAAATTTTTGTCATCTATAGATGTAAGTGCTATGAGCTTTGCATTCCGCGCTTTGGCTTCTTCGCTGTTTGACAGTACTTTTTCGTATGTAATTCCGCCGGGAATTAAAATTGACAATACAGGCATGGTTTCATCAAGCATTGCAATTGGCCCGTGTTTTAATTCACCCGCCGGATATCCGGTTGCATTGATATAGCTTATTTCTTTTAATTTTAATGCTCCTTCATAAGCCGTTGCAAGGTTTATACCCCGCGCTATATATATAAAATTCTTGTATGAAGAAAACTTTCTTGCACATTTTTGTATGCCGGAAGTATCTGAAAGGATACCTTCTATTTTTATCGGCAGTTGGATTAATTCATGTTTGAGTCCTTTTAGATATTTTGAATCTTTAAAACCTTTAATTTCCGCAAGATGTATTGCCAGAAGATAAAATGATATTAGCTGTGCGGTATATGATTTTGTTGCCGCAACACTGACTTCTATTCCCGCATTTACATGAATCAAACTATCTGCAAGTCTTGCCATATTAGAATCAGGTCGATTTGTAATAATTAGAACATGTGCGTTTTTCTCTTTTGCCTGTTTTATTGCAGTTATTGTATCTGCCGTTTCGCCTGATTGCGAAACTCCTATAACTAATGTTGAAGAATCTGTTGTTGTTCTTCGGTATATATATTCGCTTGAAGCTTCTACTTCCGTAGAAATTCCCGAAAATTCTTCTATTAAATACTTACCTGCAAGTGCTGCATGCAGAGAAGTGCCGCAGGCTATAATTTGAATTTTATTTAAATTCTTTAAAATATTTTTATCGATATTTACTTCTTTTAATTCTACCGGTTCATCTATATCATAGAGCTTGCCGTTTAGGACATTTCTAATAACATCGGGTTGTTCATGGATTTCTTTCAGCATAAAATGCTTATAGCCGAGTTTACTTAAAGCCGCAGGCTCCCATGGAAGTATTTCAACTTTCTTTTTTACAATATTTCCGTTTATATCGGTAACTTTTACATTGTCTTTTGTTACAACAGCTATTTCGTTATCTTCAAGATAAACAGTCTTTTTAGTATATTCTATAATTGCCGGAGTATCACTGGCAATAAAGTTTTCACCCTCGCCGATTCCTATAAGCATAGGTGCGTGTTTTCTTGCTCCCACTATAACATCCGGAACATCTTTATGAATAACACAAACAGCATAAGCCCCTTGCAGCTTTTTTACGGAATTTCTTACAGCTGTTTCAAGATTCTTGCATAAAGAATATTCATCAGCAATCAAATGGGCGATTGTTTCAGTATCTGTTTGAGAACGGAATTTACAGCCTTTCTTTATTAACTGTTCTCTTAATTCCTTATAATTTTCAATTATGCCGTTATGAACAACAACCAATTTGCCGCAGCTGCATGTATGAGGATGTGCATTAACAAGCGAAGGACTTCCATGTGTCGCCCACCGTATATGACCTATTCCCATAACAGGATTATTTATTTCACTACGATGGGATTCTAATTCGTTTTTTAGATTGATTAATTTCCCGAGAGTTTTAAATATTTTTATATCTTCGCCGTCACGAATTGCCATGCCGGCTGAATCATAGCCTCTATATTCTAAATTAGTAAGTCCTTTTAACAAAACACTCACAACATCTCTATAACCGGTATAACCAACAATTCCGCACATACTATAAACCTCTGTTTCCTAACACAATAGTAAAAATTTTTTCTATATAAAATTCTGAAACTATAAATATAATACCGTATAAAAATTAAAATGATATTAAATTATTATTAAATTTTCCCGAACATATTTCCGATTATTTTATCAACATAAAAACCGTCATTACGCTCTTTTACAAGGATTCTCGAAATTATTATGTAAATTTTTGTAACAAAGATTCTAAAAATCCTAAAGGATGGAGGGAATTTTGTCGACATGTACCTTGTGTTACATAACAAAGGAGTGATGTATGAATAATAATAACAATGTACATGTCAATTTCAATTTTGGATCAGCTATTAACAAATTAAACGGAAAATCTGATTTATACGATTACGATTTTAGTTTTAGCGGGTCTAATGGGGTCGAAAATACATCTATATTTGAATACGAAACAATATCAAAAAGCGATTTTATTGATGCTTTATCTCTGGATAGTTCATCAGGAATGTCAGAGGAAAATTTAAGTGTACTTTATGATGTTCTGGCTTCTCAATACAGTGATGAAAACGGAAGCCTTACGAATGAAGGATTGGAACTATTGGCTTCTTACGGAACTGCAAAAGGATATAGCACAAGGACTAATGAAATTGATACAGGTGATATCAATGCATTTGTTTATGATTTGCAAAATTATGCAAAAAAGAATGATATTGATATAAATGGAGATTTCACCGGAACTGTCGGAACGGCGAATGATAACACCGAAACAACAACCAGAGAGGAACCTGAAAGATTCGGAAACAATCGTAACAAAGAACCGGATAGGGGCGGTTTTAGAGATGACGGCAGAAATGCGCCGCCGGAACGCCGATAATCTTAATAAACATTATAAAAAAGAGAAAACTTTATTTTGTTTTCTCTTTTTTTGTCTTGTGTAGTTACATATACCCTTTAATAAAAACTATATTTGTATTAAAATAGATATTGTAATTAAAAAACGGCAGGATTAATTTGTGGCATATAAACCCATAGTTGCAATAGTAGGAAGACCGAACGTAGGTAAATCTACGTTTGTAAACAGACTGCTTGGTGCAAGACATTCAATTGTTGATGATAAAGCAGGTGTTACCCGCGACAGAATATATTTTGATGTTGAATGGATGGAAAAAGAATTTACGGTCATTGATACGGGCGGTATAATCCCCGGTGATGAAGATGAAATTATGCTAAATATTTATTCACAGGCTAAAATAGCTTGCGAAGAAGCTGATAAAATAATATTTATAGTTGACGGAAAAGAGGGGATTAATCCTGTTGATTATGATATCGCGAATATTTTGCGAAAAAGCAATAAAGAGGTTTTTCTTGCTGTTAATAAACTTGATTCTCCTGATAAATTCATTAATATGTCTGAATTCTACGCCCTCGCATTAGGCGACCCCGTAGCAATTTCGGCTTTACACGGTTCCGGAGGTGTGGGAGATTTACTTGAGGCTGTAACTAAAGATTTTGAATATATTGAAGATGAAGAAGAAAACACCGAAAATATTCGTATTGCGATTGTAGGTAAGCCCAATGTGGGTAAATCTTCAATTGTAAACGCTCTTTTAAATAAAGAAAGGGTAATAGTTTCAGATATTTCCGGAACTACAAGGGACGCAATAGACGCTAAAGTTAAATATGAAGGTGAGGAATTTATTCTGGTTGATACCGCCGGTATCAGAAAAAAATCTAAAGTAGATTGGGGAATAGAAAAATTTGCCGTAGACCGTTCTATACGTGCAATAAGAAATTGTGATATCGCCGTTTTAGTTACAGATGCGAAAGAGGGTATCACCGAGCAGGATAAAAAAATTGCAGCAGCAATAATTGACGCCGGAAAAGGTATGATTCTTGCAATAAATAAATGGGATTTAATTGAAGATAAACAATCTTCCACGATTAATAAATTTGAAAAATACATAGAAAACGAATTACCGTTCTTGAATTATGTACCTAAAATATTTATAAGTGCAAAAACAAAACAAAGATTAGTTAGCATATATAAAGTTTCAAAAGAAGTATATGCTGAATCCGAAAAAAGAATTTCAACTAGTCTGCTAAATAAAGTTATTCTTGACGCTGTATCTATGAATCCGCCTGTAAGTATCAGGGTGAAACGGCTTAAATTGTACTATGCGGCTCAGGTTAAAACTCATCCGCCGTCATTTGTTCTGTTTATAAACAGCGAAAAATTACTTAAAGATAATTATATCAAATATCTTGAAAACAAATTAAGAGAAGCATTCGGATTTAAAGGAAATCCAATTAGAATTAATTCAAAAGAAAAAGGAGAAAAGAAATGATTTCCGTCATAGTAACAAAATTAATATTTCTTGTAATAATTTCCTATATTATAGGTTCAATACCGACAGGATACATTATAGTAAAAGCAATAAAAGGAATTGATATAAGAACCGTAGGTTCGGGTTCAACGGGAGCGACCAATGTAAAAAGGGTTTTAGGGAAAAAATGGTTTTTCATCGTTATGTTTATAGATGCGTTGAAAGGTGCTTTACCTGTTATGTATGCTCATAGATATTTAAATTTTGTTGATGAACTTAACGGATTATCTCCGGTACTTGCGGGTCTTGGCGCAATTATAGGTCACAGCAAATCGGTATTTTTAAAATTTACCGGCGGGAAATCCGTTGCAACCGGTGTCGGAGTACTAATAGGGCTTTGTTGGCAAGCAGGTTTGAGTGTCGCTCTCATCTGGGGTATTATTACATATATTTCAAAATATGTTTCACTCGGGTCTGTTATTGCAATATCCTTGTCCCCTATAATTATTTATGCATTTAACCAAAATTTATATTACGTTGGTTTCGCGGCAATTTGCGCTGTATACGTTGTAATTATGCATAAACCAAATATAATTAGGCTTCTTGAAGGAAAAGAAAATAAAGTAAGAAAATAATGGCAAAGTTTAACGGAATAAAAATTGTTTCAAAAGTGGAGGTTAACGATAAAAATGCCCTTTCTATCGTTTATACTCCCGGAGTAGCGGCGGCATGCCTGAAAATCAAGGAAAATCTTCAAGCCTCCTGGGATTATACAAACAGAGAGAACTCCCTTGCAGTTATTTCTTTTGATTATAATAAATCACTGGAACGGGCTATTTTTCTTAAAAGTTCGCTTGGAATTGACGCATATCCTTTTGAAATATCTTCTGATAAACCTGAAAAAATAAAAATGATTGTCGAAAATATAGAACCTTCTTTTGGTGCGGCGGATTTGAGTTTAATTTCTGATTATGTTAAAAATATTAATTTTGAAGTAACAATTCCGGTTCTTAAAGAAAATACAGCGGATTTAAAAGAGTTTTTCTTATGTATTTCAAAAAATATACTAATGTTTAAATATGAAGATTTAACAGGGGATATAAATGAGAAATCACTTCAATTAAGAAAACTCGCCGGCGGAGTTATTGAAACTGAACTTACACAGGAAAAGCAACCTAAACCCGTTGCTATAATTTCAGATGGGAGTGCAGTTTTAGGATTGGGCGATATAAAAGGATATGCAGGACTTCCCGTTATGGAAGGAAAAGCTGTATTATTTCAGGAATTAGGCGAAGTAAGTGCCCTGCCTCTTTGTTTAAAAACTCAAAATACAGATGAAATAATAGAAATTGTCTTACTTCTTCAAAATTCTTTTTCAGGAGTTAATCTTGAAGATATAAAAGCGCCGAGATGTTTTGAGGTAGAAAATAAATTAATTGAAAAATCACAAATCCCGATTTTTCATGATGACCAGCATGGAACAGCGATTGTTGTTTTAGCGGCTTTATTAAACTCGCTTTATATTGTAAAGAAAAATATCGAGGATGTGAAAATTACATTTTCCGGTGCCGGTGCTGCTGCTATTGCGGTATGTAAACTTTTAATCTCTGCCGGTGCTAAAAATATTACTATGTTTGATATCGACGGAGCTGTTTATAAAGATAGAGAACAGAATAACTTTGCCCATGATGAAATTAGTAATTATACTAATTTGAACGGATTTAAGGGTAGTTTAAAAGAAGGAATAAAAAACTCCGATGTATTTATAGGATTAAGTGCGCCAAACCTTTTAGATGAAGAAATGATAAAATCAATGGCAAAAAATCCGGTAATTTTTGCACTGGCAAATCCAACTCCGGAAATATTGCCGGAGTTAGCAAAAAAATACGGTGCTTTTATTGCAGCCTCCGGACGAAGTGATTTTCCTAATCAAATAAATAATTCTCTTGTTTTTCCGGGGTTATTTAACGGTGTTTTAAAACATAATATAAAAAAGATAACTGATGACATAAAACTAAATTGTGCTTTTGCATTGGCGTCACTGGTAAAAGAAAATGAATTAACTCCTGAATATATATTGCCTGATGCCTTAGATAGCCGGGTACCGGCTGTTATATCAAATAATGTAAAAATTTAGTAGTTTTGTTGGGGAGTACACTTCAAGAAACCCCAACCACTCGCAAAGACGGTTGAGTATAGATATTCTACGTACCTATAACGTAGTGACAATGTTCGCGAAACAACAGCAATGCGGGTACAATCTTGATTTTGCTTCCGGCGCAGCCCCCTGTAACCTCTTTACAAAAATCTGGCGATTTTTTTCGTTCGGTCAGGCAACAGCGTCATTGCGAGAAAATCTCTGATTTTCGTGGCAATCTCTGCCATATCCGGAACTAGATTGCTTCGTTTTACAGTAGTTTGGCTTGAATATAAAGTGTTGATTCAAATTACTTAAAAAACTCGCAAAGACGGTTTTAGTAGTATGTTGGAGTTTTTGAACCCCAATCACTCTGTATTGTAACTTTTTGTAACAACAAATTTTGAAAAATATAAAGAGAAATCGCAACTATGCCGATATAAATATTATATTCAAAGGAGTATTTCTATGGGAAATTTCGACATTAGCCGCATAGGCAAGAGTTTTGAAAATAATGAGTTATCAACAGAGCAAAAGAAAAAGGTTGAGGAACTTGAAAATTCAATATTTGATGTCAGTAACATGGGGCTTGACTCAGATGAAGATATAGGTGACTTGTTAAATTTTTCATTTGATGAAGATGGCAATATCTCTATGGAAATTGATATTGACGGAAATGGTGAAATAGACCACGTTGAAACATATAAATTTGATGATGAAGGAAATATTACAGAATCCATTACTAATACTCTTGATGAAGTTACAGGTGAAACCTTAGATACAAAACAAAGTACAATGGAATATGATGATTCGGGTCGTATTTCAACAAAAACATTTACAAATAGTACCGGTGAAGATGCACTAACTTATACCAAAACTTTTGATTACGGAGATGAAAATTCAACAAATGTTAAATCTGCCTCCTGGCAAAGTTCTAATGAAAGTGATGTATCAAGAACAGTTGAATATAATGATGACGGCAGTTATAAAGAAACAATGACAGATTCTCAAACAGGGCTTTATGAAGAAAATATTTATGATACTGACGGGAAATTAACCTCCGGAATAACTTATGATAATGCCGGAAACGAACTATATTCATGGGATTTTCAACACAATGAAGATAATACAATGACAGTTTACCAGAAAGATACAGAAGGAAATCTCATATCAACTCAAATGTATGACGAAAATGACAGATTAATTTCATTAAAAGAAAAATCAGAATTTTCTGATACAACCGATACTACTAACTATACTTACAATGAAGATGGAAGTATTATTCAAGAAACAATTAATTCATCAGGAACAAAATCCATAACCGAAACAGATTCAAACGGAAGAATAACAAAGACTGAGTTGTATGACGAAGACGGAGAAATTCAAACTTCTTACGAATATCAATATTATGGTGAGAATAATGACTTTACTACAAAAGTAAAAAATTCAGACGGAGAGGTAACTGAACTTAGAAATACTTTTTATAATGATGACGGAACATACTCAACGACTTTTAAAACACCGGAAGGTAAAACTAACTCCGTAATTAATTACAATGAAAACGGAGAAATGACAAAATCAACTGATTATGATGAAAATGGAAAGTCAAGAGGATATTTTAAGTATAGTTATCTTAATGACGGCAATACTGTAAAAGTCCGTTCATACACTTCTGACGATACATTTCAAGGAACTCACACAGATACTATGGAAAATAACCGTGTAGTTTCAAGTACGGCAAAAGATGCGAAAGGAAATGTAGAAGCCAGAATTACATACGAATATAATTCAGACGGAAGCTATACTATGGTATATAAAAATGCGGAAGGTAAAGAATATAAAACGATGGAATATGATGCAAACGGAGAACTTGTATCATCAACTGATACGGAATAATTGATGACAAAAAATAATTTTTATTCTAAAATAAAATATATAGTGGTATCGTCTAGGGGTCAGGATAGCAGATTCTCATTCTGTTGACACGGGTTCAAATCCCGTTACCACCGTTTATCTTTCTCGTTTAGCATGTTTTGATTATATTCTTCTTTGCTTAAAAATGGTGACATGTCCTCAAGATGAGGTGACATCATTGTGCCGTCATCCAGTACTATTGATGACAGTTTTGGAGTGAAGGAATATTCGGTTTCTGTCATAACCTCGCAAATCACCGGACAGTTCATCTGTAAGACCGATTTAATAATAAATTCTATAGAAGCAGGATTGGCGACCCTTACACTTTTTATTCCGATTGCGGAAGCAATTTTTGAAAAGTTCGGAATCCCAACACCGCAAGATTCTCCCGAAGCAGTAAGATTCCCTCCGAAATAATTCCTTTGCGTTTGCCTTAAGGAGGAATATCCTGCATTATTTATTACGAAAATTTTAATAGGTATATTGTTATATACAATTGTTTCGAGTTCTTGCAGATTCATCATGATTGAACCATCACCCGCTAAACATACAATATTCCTTCCGGAAGCGTAATACGCTCCTATTGAAGCCGGTAAATCATAACCCATTGAAGCATTACCTGAATTCCATATTAAATGCTGCTGTTTTTTTATCACTCCTATTTGCATTGTACATACACTTGCAGAACCGTTTGCACATACCAAAATATTTCTGGACGGAAGTATATCTGTCAATTTATGTACAAAATCATACACATTGATTTTGCCGTCTTGTGATTGATATTCTTTCGTATTTTCAAAAGTATATTTTTGATTAACCTCTGTACAATATGTTATCCAGTGTTCATCAGTGTTAAAAGAAACAGAATCTTTTAACTGCGGAAGAAATGCTTTTAAATCGGCATTAATTTTCAAATCTATATCTAATGTGGGTTTTTCCAGTTCTGCTTTATCAATATCTACAGCAATTTTAAATGCATTCTTTGCAAAATTCTTCCAATTATAACTAATTTGTCTTATATTATTTCTTGTACCCAAAAATAAAACAACGTCGGCATTTTGCAGAATAAAATTAGCAGCTCTTTGACCGACTGTTCCGATTCTTCCAAAATAATTTTTGTGATTAGAAGGTAAAATATCAATCCCGTTAAAAGTTAAAAGTACAGGAATATTAGTATTTTCAAGCATTTCATAAAAACATTTTGTTTGATTTGAAAGTTTTATACCGTTTCCCGCAACTATAACAGGTCTTTTTGCTGATTTTAAATAATTTACGACTTTACTAATTTTGCAATCATACTCCGGATTTTCAGGCGGGATAAACTCAATAAGATTTTCCTCATCTATAACAGCCGACTGAACATCCATCGGAATATCAAGCCAAACCGGGCCCATTCTTTGTGTTGTTGCATTGTATATTGCTTTATCCAAATGAAATTTAATTTCGTTCGGATTTGTCACTGTAACCGCATATTTAGTAATATGTTTTACTGCGGAAATAATATCAGTTTCTTGCTCCCCGAGCTGTCTTAATTTAATATCCGGATAGGAAGCCATTAAAGTAGGATTTTTTACCTGCCCCGAAATATACAAAACGGGTACGGAATCTGTCCATTGACCGAATACTCCGTTTAAGCAGTTTAAACCGCCGGAACCTGTCGTTACATTAACAACTGCAAGTTCATGATTAACTTTTGCATAACCTTCCGCCGCTATTGCACATGCCTGCTCATGGTGGCAGCAGATATACGGAATATATCGTCCAAAACTATCATTTAAGTGCATTGCTCCGCCGCCTGATACCATAAATATGTATTTTATTTTATAAACTTCTTTTAGTCTTTTGGCTATATAGTCTGAAAGTTTAATCATTTTATAATCTCCAATAAGTATACATTTAAACTTTAACAAAACCTCCCGCTTCTTCGATTAGTTTTTTATATCTGCCTTCCAAAACTTCAATTCTTTTAGTATCCTCCAAGGAAATTGTTCTGTAGAAATTCTGCTTATTTTTTATCCACATCAGTTCAAATCCGACTGCTTTTAAAATACCTTTATCAGCATTTTTATCAGTTAAAGATTTTTGTGCATCAAAAATAATTTTTCTGGTTTCAAATCTTGAAATATACGGAAGTGATTTAAAGAAAGGCAATGAATGTGCTGATACTCCGCCTCCGATTACCATATCTTTATTTGCTTTTTTCATTGCAACAGATAATACTTTTGCGATATTCAATATTTTATCAGTATTTACATCTTCTATTGGTAATCCCATTGAAGCCGACATGTCCATGCGACCGAGAACAATACCTGAAATATCACTAAAAGACGGCGACTGAATAAATTCATTTATATTGTTATATCCGGTTATTGTTTCAATATTAATCAAAAACTTTATATCTTTTCTTTCATCATCAGGAAATACAAATTTTACGGCATTAACAAATTTTTGCATAGCATAGGGTGATTCAATCATCGGAGCGACCAGTGTACTTACACCGATAGTACGTGCATCATACATATCCTTGATTGCTTCGCAGCCTCCAATTTTGATTGTTAACTCAAGTCCTGCTTTTGTAACAACCTCTTTTAGCCTTAAAGCTTCTTCAAGTCTTGTACCCTCAGCTTCAAATTCAGCTTTTACGCCTAATATATGATGATTTTCTTTCAAATCTATTAAAGTTTCTGTCATCTTTCTTTCTAACAAATACATATTTTAATTATCTCCTGTGAGTATACAAAGAACCTATTGTTGTTGAAAAAGAAAGAATCAACATAATCTAGTGTCGTTCGCGTTTCTTGTCGCGAAATTTTCTCGGGCTTTTTTTAGTTTAATGCTCTGCCGCACTGCGGGCATGTTTTGGTTGTAACTTTTACTTTTGCGTTGCAATACGGACATACTTTAAAAACTTCTCCCATTTGAGGTGTTACGGATTCTTTTTCTTTTTCAACTGTCTGTGAAACTTTTTCGTATATTAATGATGAATAATATACAACTACCGCAATAATAACTAATCCTACAATCAGCCACCATAGTTCTTTTATCAGGAAAAATATTAAAAGTGCTATGAATATTGACATTAAACAGCCGGTTACATCATTTCTATACATAATTATTTGTACTCCTTTGGTTTTGTTATAGAGGGCGGTTGTATATATAAAGGCTTAACTTTCGCCCAATGAAAATCATCATTATTACTATTTAGTCTGTCTTTTACTATTTCTGAAAGATATATTCCTAAATTATCATTGTTATTCTCATAATTCAAACACGAAATATTGCTATCTTTTAAAAAATCAGTAATTGAGCTATCGGCAATGAGGATATCTTCATTATTAATCATAGTCTTTATTTCATTT
>JAJQFK010000112.1 GCA_021201175.1 Candidatus Gastranaerophilales bacterium
GTATGAAAGTACGGAAGATATTGATAAAACTATTGAAATATTAGAATATATTTCAACAATTAAACAAGATGTTGACATCTTAAACAGAATCGGGATTTTATACAAAAAAAATGGAAATTTTGAAAAGGCTATTGAATATTTTAATTATATAATCGAAATAGATTCACAAAATGTAGATGCGTGGCTTCAAAAGGCTATTATTTTCAAACATTTTGATAAAAAAACAGCATTGGAAATTTTTGAACATTTAGAAAATATTGACCCTTCTAATAACATGATTACATTTAATAAGTATCTTTTGCTTCTTGAAATGTATAAATATAACGAGGCATTAGAAACCGCATTCAAGATGTTGGAATCAGAACCGGAAAATTATTTTTATTACTGCCTCTGTGCTGAAATATATTTAGGGCTTGAACAATATGATAAATCAGCGGAATATTATGAAAAATCATTTAAATATTCTCCGCTGAATCAAATGGCTATGGTCGGACTTGCAGGTATTTATTCAATAAAGGGAGATTTTCAAAAAGCAAAAAATCTTATAGAATCAATCCCCGAAGAAAATAAAAGCGGTTCGGATGACCCCGAATATATGTACTATTATATCCATATGAGAAATAAACAGTTTGATGAAGTAAAAGAGACGTTTTTCAAAAATCACTTAAAAATTAAAAATACAAAAGAAAAAGATGAACAAGCAAGAGGTTTATTTTACAAGCTTGATATAGGCGGAAATTATAATATTTCAGAAGAAGGTTTTGCGATTTTCAGAAAAAATTTAAATGAAGAATCAGATTTATTTTATAAAAACTGCATGAAAAAAAGATGGAAAGATGAGGATATTACCGGCAAAACACTTCTTTTATATTCTATAAACGGCGCCGGAGATATTATAATGTTTTCCCGTTATATAAATGACATAAAAGATAAAGCCGGCAAAATTATTATGCTCCTTCCGGAATCATTTAAAGAACTTTATACAACATCATTTAAAGATATTGAAATTCATACTGATTACAAAGAAATAAATTTAGATGAAATAGATTACACATCTTCATACATGCTGCTTTTATATACAGCGAAAGCCGATTTAAAAAACATTAAATATTCGCAAGGTTATTTAACGGTATCGAAAAATTCGGTAAAAGAAAAATCAAAATATGATTTTATTAACACAAATAAAAAGAAAATAGGGATATTCTGGCAGGGGAATCCTTCGATATTGCAAAACAGGTCTATAAAATTAAAATATTTTATACCCATAATTGAACTTGACAATGTTCAATTATATTCTTTTCAAATTTCAAATGTTGATTTTGAGTCGGACAGGCTAAAAAATGAACTCAAAATAATAGATTTAGCGCCGTATATTAAAAGTTATAATGATACAGCAGCATTTCTAAAAAATATGGATTTATTAATAACAATAGATACATCAATAGCAAATTTAGCCGGCGCTTTAGGTATACCAACATATCTTTTGCTCCCTTATGCTACTGAATGGAGATGGTTTTATGATACAGACTCAACTCCGTGGTATGATAGTATTAAAATATTTAAACAGAAAAAACCAAATGATTGGGAAGAAGTAATAACAAGAGTAAAAAATGGACTTAGATTATAAAAAACTGGTAGATTTAGCCTTTGAACTGCACTCAAAAAACGACTTCGACAAGGCTGAAGAAATATATAAAGCATTATTAGAAGTGAATCCTGATGATGTAAATATAATAAATTTATACGGAATGTTGTGTTTGTCAAAAAACAGAGCGGATGAAGCCGTTTCTTTTTTCTCAAGAGCACTTATATTAAAGAAATTGCCTTATATTGCTTCAAATCTTGCAAAAGCATTTTATATAAAAAATGATTTTGATAATGCGCTGAAATTCTATAAACAAGCACTGGAATTCGGAGAAAGTGATGATATTTATTATTCAATGGCAATCACTTATAAACAATTAAAACGGTATAAAGATGCAATTTTATGTTACAACCGCGCATTAAAATTAAATCCGAATAATTATAATGCACTTTATAATCTTTCTATTTTATACAGTGAAAAGAAAGATATTCAAAAAGCGATAGATACAGCAATAAAATGTACTTTCGTTAAAGATTCCGAAGAACTAAGAACATTACTTTCCGGATATTTTGAAGAACAAAAGGATTATAAAAACGCAATAAAACAATTAAAAAAAGCTGTAGAATTCAATAATAAAAATTATTTGTATTTCTATAATTTAGGGGTGCTTTATTCTCGAACAGGGCATGTTGACAGCGCTGTTACAAACTATAAGAAGGCATTCAAATTAAATCCGCAGAATATAGAATCTTATGTAAATTTATCGGCATTATATGCTCAGACAAACAGAGAATTATCTTTAAAATATATTAAAATAGCGTATGAATATGCGCCTAATGAAGAAAATGTTATTCTGGCGCTTGCTAAAGCTTACAAAGATAATAACTGCAATAAAGAAAGTATGTATATTTTAAAGGATTATCTTGCAAAAAACAGTAAGTGTGCGGAAGCATATTTACTGCTTGCAAT
>JAJQFK010000102.1 GCA_021201175.1 Candidatus Gastranaerophilales bacterium
ACTTTTTATGGTCGATTCTTTACAAAAGTATACTTCGTTTTTTATTTTTTGTAAAGAAAACTATTTAAGCAAATTTTTAACAATCCCTTTTAAAGCTATTTTTACGTGTGCATAGTTCAATCCGCCCTGCATATAAACGGCATACGGCTCTCTTACCGGTCCATCCGCGGAAAGTTCAATTGTAGAACCTTCAATAAATGAACCTCCTGCCATAATTAACTTATCATCATATCCGGGTACTTCGTCAGGCACAGGAGTTAAATATGATTCTATGGGGGAATACATTTGCAATGTTTTACAAAATTCCAACAAAGGTTCCGGCGCGCCGAACTTTATAGTTTGGATTAAATCCGTTCTTTTTTCAAATGGTTTCGGAGTCGAAATATATCCCATGTCTTCAAATACTTGAGAAGCCAAAACTGCTCCTTTTACAGCTTCTGAAACAATTGAAGGCGCCATAAAAAGTCCCTGAAATATTAATCTTAATTGATTAAGCATTGCGCCGCCTTCGGCGCCGATTCCGGGGGCTGTTAATCTATATGCAGCCTGATTTACATATTGTTCTTTTCCTGCTATATAACCGCCGGCTTCTACTATTCCGCCTCCCGGATTTTTAATCAGCGAACCGGCAATTAAATCTGCCCCTGCTTCTAATGGTTCTAATTTCTCGGTAAATTCGCCGTAACAGTTATCTACAAAACATATACATTCAGGATTTTTAGATTTTACTATTTCAATCATTCTTTTTATTGTATCTATATCTAATGATTTTCTTAAAGAATATCCTCTTGAACGTTGGATTAAAACCATATTAACAGATTTATCAATTTTATTTTTTATTCCTTCAAAATCAACATCGATATCATTAATAAGCGGTACTTCATCATATAAAATGCCGTGTCCTATTAAAGAGGCTCTTTTATCACCCCGAGTTCCTATAACTTCTTCCATAGTATCATACGGAGAACCTGCAAGAGATATAAGTTTTTCTCCATACCTTAAATTACCAAAAAGACAGCACGCCAGAGTATGAGTACCTGACACAAAATGATTTCTTACAACGGCTTTTTCAGCTTTAAATACATCTGCGAATACTTTATCAAGTGCTTCCCTGCCCATATCATCGTGTCCGTAGCCGGAAACCGTGGCAAAATGCTCTAAGCCTATTTTGTTTTTTATAAAAGCATTTAAAACTTTTTCTTGATTGTATTCTTTTATTTCGTCTATTGCTTCAAAATACTTCTTTACTTTTAATTCCGCATTTTTTACTATGTTATTCTTATCCATATTCTATATGGAACCATAAAAAATTTTTGGATTCAATATATATTTAAATTATTGTGCCATTTCTTCCAGTGCGGCTATTTTCATTTTTAGAGTATCGGGTTTTTTGCCCGTCCATATTTCAAAAGCCTTAGCACCTTGATATATTAGCATATCAAGCCCCTGAATTGTTCTGATATTATGCTTTTTGGCAAGATTTATAAGTTCTGTTTTTAACGGATTATATACAATATCATAAATAACTGATTCGGGATTCATTGTTTTTATAACATCTTCATCTATAGGAGATATCCCCATTGCTTTACTTCTCATACCTATAGGTGTGGTATTTACAAGAATTTTATAATTGGATAAATCTTTTAAACTTTCTATTTGTTTGCATTCTATTCGGGTATCTTTAAAGTTTCGGCGGAGTACGTCTGCCATTTCAGTTGCATTTAGTACATTTCTGGCATAAAAGTCTATTTTTTTAGCTTTTAATATTGAAAGACCGACTCCTACAGCTCTTGCAGCACCGCCATTTCCAAGTATAGCCGTTTCTGAACCGGCTATTTCTTCTCTAAAGTCCTCCGGAATAGCTTCTACAAATCCGTAAACATCTGTATTGTATCCTATCATTGAAGAATCCGGTAATATCTTAATTGTATTAGCGCTTCCTGCTATATTTGCAACATTATCAACTTCTGAAAGAAATAGTGTAACAGGAACTTTTAGCGGAATAGTAACATTAAATCCTTGAAAGCCGTTAGAACGCAAATATTTTAGCCTTGTAACCAAATCCTCCTGCTGTGTTTCAAGAATTTCGTATGTTCCTTCAAGATTACAAGATTTAAATGCAGCCTCTTGTATTATTTTTGACATTGAGTGTGATAAAGGATAGCCGATAAGTCCGAATTTATACATATTTTAATCTTCTTCCAATTCTTTTGAGTATGAACATTCTTTATTTATACATTCTAATTTTTTTGATTTTTTAGTTATCTTTTTAACCAGAATACTTCCGCACTCAGGACATGTTTCATTTACGGGTTCATACCATGATACAAAATCGCAATCGGGATATTTGCTGCAACCAAAAAATATTTTTCCGTATTTTGATTTTTTATATACAATCTCACCCTTTTTGCACTTAGGGCATTTATCTCCGGTCGAGTTAATTATTCTTTTTCGGTGTTTTCGTTATTCGTTTGTGGATTCGAAATAAGGAACATAATGACCTATTTTTTGAATCATTTGAGATGAACAGTTTTGGGATTTTTA
>JAJQFK010000082.1 GCA_021201175.1 Candidatus Gastranaerophilales bacterium
CTATTTATCCTGCGTTACAAAGACTTCTTAAAGAAGAAGCCGTCAGCGTATTTGAAAAAATATCAGAGGGCGGTAAAAAATTTTCATATTTTTCAATAACAAAAAAAGGATTAGAATATTTTAAAAAGCTTTTTTTCAATAGTTCCAGTGATAACCCCTCTCTTTTTTATTCGCAATTACAAGTTAGGTTTGGAACTATGGGACTTCTTGATGTTCAAGACAGAAAATTATTTGTAAGTGAATTTACAAAAAAAATAGACATTTATCTGTTTGAACTTGAAAATAAACTTAATGACGAGTTTTTAGAATTAGATTATTATCAGTTGCAACTTATGACAAGAATGCAAGCTGAATTAAAATCATTAAAAGAATATATAAAAAGTTTGAAAATAGAATTTTAATTCTTATAAAAAAAGACCGAAAAATTTCGGTCAAACAGTTTACGAGTGAGAGTGGAATATGTATAGTTTTATAATACTTGTTTATATACAGATTCGTATATTAACTGAATGTATATATTTTAATCATATTTTAATTAGCCTTTTGTCTAATTAATAAATTTAATCCGTCTAGCACGCATATTTTGCCGGCAATGCGCGAAATTTTTTCGGACAACTAATGTTCATCTTTTATTTCTTTTAAACCGAATCCGTTTAAATCAATTTGAGCAGATGTTGAATTTATTGAGATAAGTTTTGATTTTGCTTCATTGAAGTCTATACTCCATGTTCCTAAGAACAAAGGTTTATCAGCGGTAAAGGCATAAGCGTATACAATTAATCTTTCGGGATTTTTTTTATCCCACCCCACAGGAAATATATCCCATAAATAATCTTTTAAATCTATATCTTTATTTTGCCGCCACCAGTATATTATAGCTTCTCGAACTGCATTTAATCTTTTCCACTGTTTTGTTTTAAAGTCATAAATAATTATATTCGTCTGCCAGGTACCTTCAAAATTAGAGCCGATTTTTTCTTTAAAAGCAATTTTATTACTATCTGCTGACCAATCTATAGGAAATAGAGATACAAATCTGCGTTCTAAAATACTGTCCATGCCGGAAGTTACAATGGGTTCAGGCGAACCCTCCGTAATATTTGTGTTTAACAGTGCCTCATACGGGCTTGTTAAGCTTTTTCTTACCGGTATATAATACGCGGCAGCAGCAGTTTGTGCAAATTCACGATAGAAAAAACTTTTTGTATAAACCATTTTTGTCTTATCCGGCGATAAAATACCCGATGAAACCGCCGAGCCGTTTAATATTAATCCGGATTCATCAATATTTCTTTGTCCGGGCGGAATATTATATTTTACTACCCTGAATTGATGTTCAGGCATTATAATATCATCTTCGCGTGTAAAATCAGGTTCAGGGATTACAAAATCTTTACGTTTTTTTTCGGCTGCAAGTTTGTAATAATCCTCCATAAATACAGGTTGATTAGATTTATCAATATTGTGATAGTACAGATGTTTCGGGGGCGGTAAATGAAGCGTTTTCCTAAATTTCTCATTAAAAGTTGCAGGGTCTTTTTCAGTTGTTTTTTCTTCTGTTTGCGCAAAATCTTCAGCAAATAATATAGTTTGAAAAAATAAAACTGCACACATCAGAACTAAAAACTTTTTCATCAAACAAGACCTTCTTTTACCGCTTGAATAGTAGCCTGTGTTCTGTTTGTTACGTATAATTTTTGCAAAATACTGTGTACATGTGCTTTCGCTGTTGCAAGAGTAATAACAAGTCGTTTTGCAATCTGAGCATTATTTAACCCTTCTACAATTAATGCCAGAACTTCAATTTCTCTGCCGGTAAGCCCGTAATCATTTTTCCCCGCGGTATTTGGAGTTTCGTTTGTGTTATATATTTCTGTGCCGCTTGAAGAATTTTGTTTTTTTACGCTGGATAAAACAAGTCTTGCAATAGCAGGGTCAAGCCATGCCGTGCCTTCTGATACCGCTTTTATTGCAGCAATCATTTGTTCTTCATTTGCACCTTTCATTATATATCCATCAGCACCTGCCGCAAGCGAATCAAAAACATCATCATCAGATTCTCTGGAAGTAAAAATTAATACTTTTATATCGGGATTTGTTTTCTTAATCATCGCAGTCGCCTGAATACCGTCTAATTCAGGAAGTCCGATATCCATAAGTACAACATCGGGATTCAAACTTAATGCAAGTTCAACTCCTTTTTTCCCGTCCTCGGCGGCTGCTGTAAGTTCCATATCTTCGCGATTCTCAAATACAAGCGAAAGCCCGAGTCTTACCATTGTATGATCCTCAACAAGCAGAACTTTTATTTTGTTCATATTACAGCCTCCTGTTTTTGAAGAACGCTATCCGTTAATAAGAAGAAAAATTCACTGCCTTTTCCTTTGTCGCTTTCCAGCCAAATTTTTCCGCCGTGGGCATCTATTATTTGTTTTGAAAGATATAGACCTAGCCCCGTACTTATTGAACGTTTTTCCTGAGTGCCTTGCGAAAATCTTTTAAATAATTTCGGAATATCTTTTTTATAT
>JAJQFK010000214.1 GCA_021201175.1 Candidatus Gastranaerophilales bacterium
TTTTCGATGACTCCTCGTCACCGAAAAATTGGGGCTCACCTTTTCAAGACGCCACTCAAAAATTTCGCTCGCGCTTCTTATCGCGAAATTTTCTCGGACATATTAGAATATCTAATTTTAAGCATTTAAATCCTTGAACATTTCATCGACATCAGAATATGATTTTGATAAACCGATTCCTTGTTCAACATCTTTAATAGCTTTTATGGTTTCTGAATTTGGAGTATTTATAGAAACATCAAACGGAAACCCTTTGTGTCTTACAACAGCTTTCGCAAAAATATTAATTGCAGCAGACATAGATAACCCTAATTCAGAGCAAAGTTTATCAAATTGTTCTTTTAAATTTTCATCAATTCTTACGCAAATACTGCTATTCGCCATATTGCCTCCAAAATTTACTGTACAGTAATATTACAAACTACAATTATTACATTGTCAATACACTGTAATTAAATATTAATAATTAAATTTATGATATGTGATTTATTTTTGATGATTAAATTTTTGCGAACACTTTTAACAAAAAAAAAGCCTGTATGACTCCTTGATTTAAAATGGTACTCCCAAGGGGATTTGAACCCCTGTCGCATCCGTGAAAGGGATGTGTCCTAGGCCTCTAGACGATGGGAGCCTAACCCGATATCAATAAGTTTATCCGAAGCATAGTTTAAAGTCAAGCATAATATTATAAAATTATTCTTTTATACCTCCATTTAGTATATCGTTAATAAAATATTTGCGGCCGACTAAGAATACAATAATAACAGGAATACAGCAAATAACAGAAAAAGCAGCCAATGCACCCCAATCAGTAATTTCTCGAAAACTCCCTTTAAAATTAGCAAGCGCCAAAGGCAAAGTACGCATGCAATCTGAATTTGTAACAATTAGCGGCCACATGAAGCTGTTCCATGTCGTGATAAATGTAAAAATAGCAAGAGTTGAAAGTGCCGGCATTGCCAGCGGGAGTGCAATCTTATAAAATACTTCAAATTTTGAACAACCGTCTATTTCTGCAGAAGCTTCCATGTCTTTTGGCATGGATTTGAACCATTGCCGCATCATGAAAACTCCAAATCCTCCGAATAGCCCCGGAATTATTAATGACTGATAAGTATCTATCCAATGAAACTGCTTCATTATAAAAAATAACGGAACTATGTTTACCTGCGGCGGTATCATCATAGATACCAGTATTAATAAAAAAAGAATTTCCTTATTTTTAAATTCAAATCTTGCAAACGCATATCCTGCCATTGCTGATATTATCACCTGACCGGCAGTTGTTGCTGCCGCAACAAACATACTGTTATAGAAATATCTAAATATATCTGAGTTAGTAACTGTATATTTATAATTTTCAAAAGTAAAAGGATTCGGAATAATAGTTACTCCTCCTGAAAAAATCTGTTTATCAGTCATAAAAGACAGTGAAAACATGTAAACAAACGGAATCAGCATAGATAAAGCGCCTAATCCCAATATAAAATAACACAAGATTTTATAAAATTTTTTCATAAAATAATAATAACATTATTTAAATTTAAAAATCCATCTTTATGATAAAATTAATTTATGCACGAAATTTTTATGAAAATGAATGAAATATTTCAATCAATGGGAGTTCAAGGTTTAGCTTTAAATTCTTTTATAGAGAGTTTCTTTCTTGTTCCGCCGCCTGATTTTCTCTTAATTGTAATGGATTTGGCGAATCCTTCAAAAGCCTTGTACTACGCACTAATATGTACAATCGCATCTGCTTTTGGAGGCGGCATTGGATACGCTATAGGTTATTGGGGCGGCAGACCCGCTTTTAACTGGTTTTTCAGAAAGGGCGGGAAAGAAAAGTTTGAAGCAGTCGAAAACTTGTATAATAAGTACGGAGTTCTGGCAGTTTTCTTTTCTGCTTTTACCCCGATTCCTTATAAAGTTTTTACTATCGCAAGCGGAATCTTAAGCATGAATTTTTGGAAATTTATGCTCGCAAGTTTTTTTGGCAGAGGTTTAAGATTCTTTATAGTAAGTCTGGTTTTAATGCTGTTCGGCGAAGCCGTTAAACAGTATATTGAAGTTGTTATTATCGCGGTAAGTATAGTTATTGTACTATTTTTCGTCATTCTCTACAAAAAAAGAAAGTCACTTTTTAAACCGTAATTGAGAAATTTTCTTGAACAAACTATTACCGGACATTACCGGATTTTATTTTGTTTACATATATTTAAGACATACTGAAAATACGGGTTATTTGGATATTTTTCAGCTGTAGAATATAACTGCTCCATTGAAATATAACCCATTCTGAAAGCGACCTCCTCAAGACAAGCAATTTTAAATCCCTGATTATTTTCAATAGTACGAACAAATGAAGAAGCTTGCAGCAAAGATTCATGGGTTCCTGTATCAAGCCATGCGAACCCCCTTCCTAAAATTTCTACATAAACTTTACCTTGTTTAAGATATGTATTATTCAGGTCAGTAATTTCTAATTCCCCTCGAGCCGACGGTCGTTGATTTTTTACGTAATCAACAACTTTGTTATCGTAAAAATATAATCCGGTAACAGCATATTGCGATTTTGGATTAGAAGGTTTTTCAACAATAGAAACAGCTTTGTAATCATTATCAAATTCTACAACACCAAAACGCCACGGATCTTTTACCTGATACGCAAATAAAGCAACACCGCCTTGCGTTTGAATGCGATTTGCGGCATTTTTTAAAGTCTTTGAGAATCCCGGACCGTAAAATATATTATCACCTAAAATCAGTGCGCAACAATCATCCCCTATAAATTCTTTTCCTAAAATAAATGCCTGTGCCAGTCCGTCCGGACTCGGCTGCTCTTTATATTGAAAATTTATTCCGTATTGACTGCCATCGCCTAGCAATTTCTTAAAATTAGGCAAATCTTGAGGGGTTGAAATGATTAAAATTTCTTTTATCCCTGCCAGCATAAGAACAGAAATAGGATGATAAATCATTGGCTTATCATACACGGGCAGCAATTGTTTTGAAATAGCTATTGTAGAAGGATAAAGCCTTGTGCCGGCGCCTCCGGCTAAAATTATTCCTTTCACTCACACCTCAATTCCAAATAATTTTTAAGTGCTGATTCCCAATTTCTGCATATTTTGTTATTTTCCATAATGCTGTTGAAAGGTCGTTTTGCAGGTCTTGGAAATTCCTCGCTTGTGCAAGGAATAAGATTAACCTGTATATTGGACAATTCAAAAATTTTCTTTGCAAAACCATACCAGCTTGTTTCGCCGGAGCCGCAAACGTGATATATTCCGTACGGCAAATTTTCTTTTATAATTTTTACTATACCGTTTGCCAGTTCTACTGTCCACGTAGGGCAGCCGACTTGGTCATCAACAACCTTTAATTCTTCTTTATTTCTAAGGCTTAGCATTGTTTCCACAAAATTTTTACCGTGATGTCCATATAACCAGCTAGTTCGAGTTATGTAGTATTTATCACATTCTTGAACAGCCTTTTCGCCTGCAAGTTTTGATTCTCCATACACATTTATGGGATTTACGGGGTCATTTGTTTGATATTTTTCTTTTTTACTTCCGTCAAAAACGTAATCCGTAGAAATATAAATCAGGGTAATATTGAGATTCTTTGCTATTTTAGCTATATTTTCAGTACCGGTTTTATTAATTTTAAACGCTGTTTCTTTATCTTCTTCCGCCTTATCAACGTTTGTATACGCGGCACAATGAACTATAAAATCCGGCTGATAATTGCTTAATACCTGTTCAACACTCTCAATTTGAGTTATATCCATATTATCAATATCTGTTTCAATTACATCGAAACCTTCATCTTCAAGAATAGGACATAAATCCTGTCCGAGCATTCCTTTGGCACCGGTAACAAGAACCTTCATTATAATACACCTGCCTTTTTATTTTCAATATTTTTTATCCATTGTTGATTATTCAAATACCAGTCAATAGTAATTTTGATACCTTTTTCAAAAGTCAAAGACGGCGACCAGCCGAGTTCGGACTGTATTTTATCATTACTGATAGCATATCTTCTATCATGCCCGAGTCTGTCTTGAACATATTGAATACAAGACTCATCTTTCCCCATAGCTTCTAAAATCAGCTTTGTAATTTCCAGATTGGTTTTTTCATTATGTCCGCCGATATTATAAACTTCACCTACAGTTCCCGAATGAAGAACGGTATCTATAGCGCTGCAATGGTCATAAACATAGAGCCAATCTCTTACATTAAGCCCGTCGCCGTATACCGGAACCTTTTCACCCTTTAAGAGTTTTGAAATAAAGAACGGAATTAGCTTTTCAGGATACTGATAAGGTCCGTAATTATTAGAACACCTTGTATTCAAAACAGGCAGCTTGTAGGTTTCAAAGTAAGCTCTTACAAGTAAATCAGCGCTTGCTTTTGAGGCAGAATACGGACTATTAGGCGCAAGAGGTGTTGTTTCATAAAAATAACCCGTTTTTCCCAAAGTACCATATACTTCATCTGTAGAAACCTGTAAAAATCTTTGGATTCCGAGTTCTTTACAAGATTGTAAAAGATTTAACGTTCCTTTTACGTTTGTTTCAATAAATATCTCAGGAGTACTAATTGAGCGGTCTACATGGCTTTCCGCCGCAAAATTCACTACACAGTCTACTTCCGAAATAAGTTCTTTTACCAATTTTTTATCACAAATATTACCGTGTACAAAAGTATAATTAGCATTGTTTTTTACATCGTCCAGATTCTCAATATTTCCGGCATAA
Source organism: Candidatus Gastranaerophilales bacterium (assembly GCA_021201175.1). Taxonomy (GTDB): domain Bacteria; phylum Cyanobacteriota; class Vampirovibrionia; order Gastranaerophilales; family Gastranaerophilaceae; genus Avigastranaerophilus. The sequence continues at coordinate 4,772 of JAJQFK010000214.1, forward strand.
GTTAAAGCATCTAAATTTATTACTTTATAATCTTTATATTTATTAAGAATATGTCTAATAAAGCAGCTTCCTATAAATCCGGCACCGCCGGTAACCAGTATCTTCATATTTAATCCTTTATATCTTTTAAAAAGGGCTGATTTTTATCCTTTTCGCTTAACAATGGAACAAAATCAATACCCCAGTTGACATTTATATCTGAATCATTCCAACGAACACCCCTATCGTGTTCTTTTGAAAATTCATTTGAGGCTTTGTACAAAAGTTCGGCAGTTTCACTAAGGACAACGAAACCATGAGCAAATCCTTCCGGAATAAAAAGCATGTGTTTATTTTGTGCGGATAGCTTTTCGCCTACCCATTTTCCAAAAGAATCAGAATCCCTTCTTATATCAACAGCAACATCAAAAATTTCGCCCTGAATACATCTTACCAGTTTTGCTTGTGCTTTGGGGGCAGCCTGATAATGGAGTCCTCTTAAAACACCCTTAGAAGATTTTGAATGATTATCTTGATTAAATTCAACATAAATTCCATTTGCCTTAAATTCGGATTTTTTATAACCTTCAAGAAAAAATCCTCTGTCATCATCAAAAACTTTCGGAATAACGAGTACCACATCCGGAATATTTAATTTTTTAAATTCAAACGGCATAAAAACTATCCCCTGTTATATTGTACTAAAGAACTGTACCTGAAGAACATTCTACAGTTATATTCAGCAGTACAAAACTGCCAATACAAACTGTGTACATTATATCAAAGAAAGATTTTTTTGTATACACAGCGCACCAAAATTATATAACACCCTGTGCAATCATTGCGGAAGCTATCTTTTTGAACGCTGCTATATTTGCGCCGGCAGGGTAATTTATGCCATATTCAAATTCATCTGCTGCCTGCTTGCATTGATTAAAAATGTTAACCATTATATTTTCAAGCTTCTTATCAACTTCTTCAAAAGACCAGAAGGTACGTATTGAATTCTGGCTCATTTCAAGGGCAGATGTTGCGACTCCGCCGGCATTTGCTGCTTTTGCGGGAGCCAGTAAAACATTATTTTCAATAAAATATTCTATTGCTTCATTACTGCAAGGCATATTAGCGCCTTCCCCTATTGCAATAACACCGCTGTTAACAAGCAATTGCGCCGTTTTAAGATTAATATCATTTTGCGTTGCGCACGGGAGAACAATATCTGCTTTTATTGTATAAACAGCCGGAATATCCCCGTCATTTTCTTTGTATACTGCTGATGGTACAGACTTTAGATACTCTTTTATACGTGCTCTTTTAACTTCTTTTATATCTTTAATGATTTCTAAGTTGATTCCGTTTTCATCATATATACAGCCGGAAGAATCACTCATTGCTATAACCTTAGCGCCCATCTGTTGTGATTTTTCACATGCATAGATTGCTACATTTCCGGAGCCTGATATTGTAACTGTTTTTCCGTTAATGTCATGCCCGTTAGCACTAAGCATTTCACGCATGAAATATAATAAACCGTAGCCGGTAGCTTCTTTTCTTGCAAGCGACCCGCCGTATTCAAGCCCTTTACCCGTTAATACACCTGCTTCATAAGCATTTCTTATTCGGCGGTACTGCCCGAATAAATATCCTATTTCTCTCCCGCCGACACCAATATCACCTGCGGGGACATCAGTATCCTGCCCGATATATTTATAAAGTTCAGTCATAAAACTCTGACAAAAACTCATAATTTCAAAGTCAGTTTTATCTTTTGGATTAAAATCGGAACCGCCCTTTCCTCCGCCTATCGGAAGCCCTGTAAGCGAGTTTTTAAATACTTGCTCAAATGCAAGAAATTTCATTATACTCTGGTTGACAGACGGATGAAATCTTAAACCGCCTTTATAAGGTCCGATTGAACCGTTAAATTGGACACGGTAGCCCCTATTTACATTTATTTTCCCCTTTGAATCTACCCACGGAACACGAAATGATACAATTCTTTCAGGTTCTGTAAGTCTTTCGAGCAATGCGTTACTTCTGTATTCTTCTTCATTTTTTATAATTAACGGTTCTAAAGAATATAATACCTCTTTTACTGCTTGAATAAATTCAACCTCGTTTTTATTTTTATCTTCAATTTTTCTTATAACTTCTTCTAAATAAGCAGATTTTTTTCTTTCCAAACAGTAATTCATAAAAATATTCTCCATTTTTTGTAATTTTTACAAAAATTATAGCATATTTTTCATTTTTTGAGCAAAATCATGTATTCTTTTAAACTTTTTACTACAGAATCTGCAATTTTTTCTTGAAAATCGTTTGTTTGAAGCAAAATATATTCCGAAGGATTTATCATGTATGCTGCTTCTATTAGTACTGAAATGGGATTGGAGGCGCGTGTTAACACAAAGCTGGAATTATGAATGCCGTTATCTTTTATATTTAAATCTTTTACAAGATTATTTTTTATAGTTAATGCTAACTCTTTTGCGTTCTCATTATAATAATGAGTTTCAATTCCATGTGTAACATAAGGATTTTTTCCGTCAGGAAGAGCATTATTATGAATACTTAAAGAAATAAACGCATTATTTTCTTTTGCCATATTAACTCTGTCATATAAAGGAACATTTTTATCGTCAATTCTTGAATAAGAAACGATTGCGCCTTCTTTTTCCAGTTTTTTTATAATTTTTTTAGCTATTAGAAGATTAATATCTTTTTCGCAAACTCTTGAGGGGCCGACCGCACCCTTTTCAGAACCTCCATGCCCTGCGTCAATAAATATTCTTACACCGTATAACGGACGGTAAGGATTGACTTTATCTGCAATTTTTCCCCTTCTTAAAACAAGTTTTTCATCTTCATATATAACATCATAACCGGTAATCGGTCTGTCATATTCAAAGGTATATTTAATTATTTTTGAGTCAGGCAAATTTTTATTTTTTACCCCGTATAGAGTTAAACTAAGGTTTTTATCTTCCTGTACGAGTTCATACATAACCGGATATGTTACAGGAATTTTAAAATAATTGTAAAGTTTATCAGAAGTTTCAATTGGAGTAAAAACATCGGCATAAATTCTGTTATTGAGTATTTTAGGAGTTTCAATGTTCGATTCATGTATCCAAAATTCGCGCTCGGTTTGTTCTTCAAGTTTATACCACGAACCCTTTTTCCCCTCTAAATATAAGACTGTACCTTTCGGAAGTTCTGTTATTCTTTTAGAAGCAACAGAAGGTTTTTCACGAACAGTTGAATTATTATTTAAAGTTTTTGTATAAAGATATGTTCCTTCTTCCTTCGGATAAAACTTTAATTCCACCGGCGGTGAATTTTCGGGTTTTGATTTCGATATTTTATAAATAAGATTTTTCTTTTTACCTTTGTAAGTTTCCGTTAATTCAAACGTATTTAATCCTGTAAGCAACGGTACGTATTGCACAAAAAAACTATCATTCCAAATTTTAACGGATTCACCGTTTATTTTTAAACTTGCTCCCTTTTTAACACTGCCAATAAAAAAAGTCGATTGCGCATTTATTATTTTTTGTGTTGAAGCAGGATAAACAACATCAAGTGCCTGAACCGGCATACAGTTTAATATTAGATATGAAATTAATAAATGTCCGAGAAAATTTCGCGGCACTAGATTATGTAAAAATTTTATACTCATAGTTTAAGTGTATTGCATATCATGTTATTTATCAATTAACTTTACAATATAATAATATTTGATACAAAAACAAAATAATTTTATAATAAATACAGGGTGAGTATTATGGAAAAAAACAAAACACAAGTAATCGTTATAGGGGCGGGACCTGCCGGAGTTTGTGCTGCCATTACCCTTGCAAGAGCTGATAAAGAAGTAATTCTCATAGAAAGAGGAGATTTAGCCGGAGATAAAAATATTTTCGGCGGAGCAATTTATTATAATCAGACAAAAGATATTTTCCCCGACTTTGAATCAAATGCGCCGATAGAAAGAGTTATAACCCAGCAGCGGATTTTTATGCTATCCGATAATGAAACAATGCAATTTTCATATAATTATAACGATTTAAACAGAGCCTACACCGTAAATCGTTCTAAATGGGACAGATGGTGTGTTGAAGAAGCAAAAAAAGCCGGCGTATATTTTGCCCCAAAGACCCTCGTTAAAGAACTTATTGTTAAAGAAAACAAAGTTATCGGCATAAAAACAGACAAAGAAGAATATTATGCGGATATAACTATTATCGCTGACGGTGTAAATTCTCTTTTAGCAAAACAAATAGGTTTAAGAAAAGATTTGAAGGATTCCGATGTCACTTTAAATGTAAAGGAAATGATTAAATTACCCGTTCAAACCTTGCAGGACAGATTTAATACAGATGATACCACAGGGATTGCCGCTAAAATTTTAGGCGGAGCTTTAAAGGATATGTTTGCGCTCGGATTCATGTATACTTACAAAGACACTGTTTCTATAGGTTTTGGCGTTTCTCTTGATGAATTAAAAAATTCCGGATTAACACCTTATGAATTACTTGATAAATTAAAACAACATCAGGGTATTGCTCCGTTTATAAAAGGCGGTGAAACTGTTGAATACAGTGCGCACATGATTCCGGAGGGAACATACAGTTCATTACCTGAAGTATATTCAGACGGAGTTTTATTAGCCGGTGATGCCGCTATGTTTGTTAATAATATCCACATGGAAGGCACAAATTTAGCCATGCTCAGCGGTAAACTTGCGGCAGAAACTGCAATTGAAGCAATAAATAAAAATGACTTTTCATCAAAAACTTTAAAATTATATTTTGATAAACTTAAAAAAAGTATAATTTTTAAAGATTTAAAAACTCATAATAATACAATAAAGGTAATAAAACGTAATATTAAAACATTAACTTCTTTATATCCTAAGCTTGCATGCAGTTTTTTTAATTTGCTTACAAATGCCGACGGAGTTCCTAAATCCGATAAATACAGAGATTTTGCAGTCCAAATAATAAAATCAGGTGCAATATTCTCCACAATACCTTTAATCTTCTTTGCAATAGGGAAATGTATAAAAAAATGAATATTAATGAAAAATTAGCAACTTTAAAATATAATAAAGGAAAAGAAAGCCACTTATATGCGGATAATACGGTCTGCCGGAATTGCAGCAATAAATTTTGTACATATATATGCCCTGCGGGGGTTTATGTATGGGATAAAGAAAAAAATGAACTAATAATAAGATATGAAAATTGCCTTGAATGCGGAGCTTGTAAAATAGCTTGCGAAAAGAAAAATATAATATGGAAATATCCCGAAGCGGAATATGGTGTAAAATTTAAAAATGGATAGTAAATGAGAGGTGTCTATGAGCGAAAATTACGAAAATAAGCAAAGAAGATGGTATGACAAAGATCCTATTTTATCACGTTCAATGAGGACTCTTGAAGCTTCTGACGATGAAACACAGATAAAAGTAGCACTTAATCTGATTAAAATAATTGTTGAACATAATCTTGCATTTAGTGAATATACTGATGTCAACGAAATAATCGATGCAGTTGAAGAAGGTATGGATACAAGAGCAAATTCAAGATGGTATGACATAGACAGAACCGTAAGAGCAGCAATAAATATGCTCCAAAATTCTCCTGCTTCTACACAAAAAATGCTTGCTAAGGAAATGGCAAAAATTGTTATAGATAAAATTAAAGAAGATAAAGATATTGAAGAACTAAAAAAAGAACTTGAACAAGATGACACATCAAATGATTAACCGGAAAATATTTTATGAAATATAACAAAATATGGAATATAAAGCAATCCCAAATAGATGAGGAGTTAAAAGCCGCATGTTCAGGAAATTCTGTTCTTGCAGTGCTGCTAAAAAACCGCGGGATTGATACAAAAGAAAAGGTATATGCTTTTTTACATCCGTTAAAAACAGCGCTTTTACCTCCGGAAGTTTTTACTGATATGGAAAAGGCTTCTCAAAGAATAAAATATTCCATAGATAATAAAGAAAATATAACTATATACGGTGATTTTGATGCTGACGGAATTACATCAACTGCATTGTTGTATTTAACATTAAAACAATTAGGCGCTAATGTTAATTATTACGTTCCCGATAGGGCGGCTGAAAGTCATGGAATGAACACTAAAGCTTTAGTCAATATAATATCCAAAAGAAAAGCCAAATTGATTATTACGGTTGATTGCGGAATTTCAAATTATAATGAAGTTAATTTTGCAAACGGATTTAAAACCGACGTTATAATTACAGACCACCATGAAGCGCCTGAGTTATTGCCTGCCGCCTATGCAATAATTAATCCAAAAGCGCCGGATTCATTGGATTCTGCTTTATCGGTTGATAATATACAAAGCCTGAATGCGCTTGCAGGGGCGGGTGTTGCTTTTAAACTGGCATGCAAGCTGCTTGAAATGTATAATCAGAAAGATTTTGTACATAATATACTGCCGCTTGCCGCCATAGGTACTATCGGAGATATTGTTGATTTAACAGGGGAAAACAGAATAATTACCGCAATGGGACTTGAACTTTTAAAATCCGGAAAAAATAAAGGTGCGGCAAGACTTCTCACGGAATCCGGATTTACGGATTTATCTTCAATAACTTCCGAAATAATTACATATTCGGTTGTTCCCAAAATCAATGCGGCAGGCAGGCTTGAATCTCCGATTACTGCGTTGAATCTGCTTATTTCGGAGGATGATGAAGTAATTAATACATCTGTCAAAACATTAAATGATTTAAACTCTCTAAGGCAGGAATTATGCGAAGAAACGTTTAATCAGGCAAAAAAGTTATATGAAGAAAATATTTCGGAACACAAAAAAAGTATTATACTTTTTTCCGACGACTGGCATATTGGAATTATAGGGATTGTATGTTCTAAATTAGTTGAAAGCTATAACAAACCGGCTTTTTTAATGACCAGAGATTCTAATAATTCAAATATAATAAGATGTTCATGCCGGAGTATTGAAGGTATAAACATTCATGCCGTATTATCGGAACACAAAGATTTATTTGAAGGTTTCGGCGGGCATAAAATGGCAGCAGGTTTCTCTTTTGACGAAAATAAAATAAAATTTGAAAATTTTAAAAAGCTGCTCTCAAAAACAATAGATGATAACTCACAAAATATAGATTTCTCCAAAATAACTCTTAATGCGGATATGGAACTTTCTTTAGAGGATATTAATTTTGAAAATATTGAAGCAATAGAAAAAATGCAGCCGTTTGGAACGGCGAATCCTGCGCCTGTTTTTGTTATGAACGATTTAAAATTAAATCAGTACAAATTTATGGGGCAAAACAGCAACCACCTTAAACTGTTTTTATCAAAAAATGATGCTTTAATTTTAGAATGCATAAAATGGAATTGTTCAGATTTCAGCATGCCTGTAAACACAGCACTTGATATAATGTTTTCAATGCGATTGAATATATTTAATGATAAAAAATCAATTCAGCTTATTTTATCGGATATTCGTTCGGAATACCTGAATGTACTCAATAAAAATTCAGAGATAAAAATATTGGATCACAGGAACAAAAAGGATATTTTAAATCAAGTCATAGA
>JAJQFK010000166.1 GCA_021201175.1 Candidatus Gastranaerophilales bacterium
AATATCCTTCATTGTATATAGTTAAATCTCATGATTATTTTTGCGAGATTGCAAACAAAGAAGCAACAAAGGGAAATGCACTAAAGTTTCTTGCTTCAAAGAACGGTTTTTCTTTAGATGAAGTTATGGCAATTGGCGACCAGAATAACGATATAGAAATGATACAAACAGCAGGTATCGGAATTGCAATGAATAACGGAACCGAAGAAATAAAAAAATGTGCTGATTTTATAACAGATACAGTAGAGAATGACGGTTTTGTTAAAGCTGTAAATAAGTTTATTTATGGAGAAGATAATGTATAGAATCGGACAGGGATATGATATTCACCGGTTTGAAGAAGGCAGAAAGTTTATACTTGGCGGAATTGAAATCGATTATAAATATGGACTACTCGGACACTCTGACGCTGATGTACTTGTTCATTCAATTATAGATTCCCTTCTTGGAGCTTTAAATCTTGGTGATATCGGCACTCATTTTCCGGATAATGATTCTGAATATAAAGACATAGACAGTCTTATTTTACTTAAAAAAACTTATTCCCTTGTAAAAGAAAAAGGGTATACAATTAATAATATTGATAGTACAATTATTGTACAAGAACCGAAAATGAAACCATATATTCCTTTAATGAGAAAAAAACTTTCTATGGTTTTGCAAACAGATGAAGATTTTATTTCTATTAAGGCAAAAACAAATGAAGGATTGGATTCAATCGGTGAAAGTAAAGCAGTTTCTGTACAAAGTGTTGTGTTATTAAAAAAGGAGGATATGTATGAAGGCAGGTAATGTTAATAATCAGGTAACTTTCGGTCGGGCAATAAAGATTGGTACAAATAAGGGCACCGGTTCTACTCCTGCTTTGGAAACTTCGGCAAATAATTTATGCCATGTTTTAAACAGCCAGAAGCCGTTATTGTATCCGAAAAAGAAAACGGCAGAAATAAAAGATTTCTTTCAGCAGACTCTTGGAGATTACAACGGAGAAAAAGGTGTTATTGTAAGAAAAAATGAAAATGATACGTTAATATTACTATCCGGTAAAGATGCCGATGAGATTAAACTTCTTGAAACAAAACAAAAAAAAGAGAAAAAAAGTATTTTAATGAATCGTAATTTAAAATTTACAGAAAAAAACGAATTATTATCAGATATTGAAAATTATAAAAATTATAAATTAAATTCAAAAGTTGAAAATGGTAAAAACGGAAAGCCCGACAGTCTTATAACCTTAGATTTTAAATTGGATAGAACAAAAAGTCCGGCTTCGGTACAATTAGGCTCCGTTTCATATATGAGTTTAAAAAAGGATTCAGGTTTTTTAAAAGACGGTCATGCCTATGATGAGTCTGAAATTGTAAGTAAAGGAAAAGACGGTTGTGTAAAAGTCGATAATGTAAATTTTGACAGCAGGAAATTAGATATTATTTCTTAAACAATATTATTTTTTGGAGAGCTATCGCCCTTTTAGGATTTGCGAAGCTTTTGTTACAAAATTTACATTCGATCATTCGGTCATTACTGAGTTATTCTTTTTGCTAAATCCTCATAACCACAATCTGAGTTTTGCTTATTAGGTAGTAAAAAATAACAATGAGTTACCGTTTTTGTACTTTCTATGGTTTTATAATCTTTTGATTCATGAATTTTAAAAGCATTATCAATATAATTATGCAAAGATTTTTCATAATCTGACCGTTCCAAAAGATTAGGAATATGATTATTTAAAATATCAAGTTCATTTTCTAAATTACTCATCTCACTACTCTTAAATTATTATAATTTTATCATAACAATACATTTACTGTAGCTTTGTTACAAAAAGATTTATAAAAAAATTTGTGGTTATAAACAACTTTTATATTTTAAGCAATATTGTGATGTTTATACTATAATTAACCCATGCAAAAATTTTTTGAAAAAGACAATATAACTTTATTTCAGGGTAATTGTATCGAGATTTTGAATAGGGCAACTCCTGAATCTATTGATATGATTTTTGCAGACCCACCGTATATGCTTTCAAATGGTGGAATTAGTTGTCATGCCGGAAAGGTTGTTTCTGTTAACAAAGGAAAATGGGATGAAAGTAAAGGCTTAAATGAAGATTTTGAATTTCATCAAAAATGGATTAATGCTTGTAAAAGAGTCTTAAAACCCGATGGGACAATTTGGATTTCAGGAACTTATCACTCAATTTACGCCTGTGGTTTTGCTTTGCAAAAAGCAGGCTATAAAATCTTAAACGACATCTGTTGGTTTAAACCGAACGCTTCTCCAAATATGAGTTGCAGATATTTTACAGCAAGCCATGAAACACTATTATGGGCAAGAAAAGACCCGAAAGGTAAGCATACCTTCAATTATGAAACAATGAAAAATGGAGATTGGGGTGACGACAGTTATAAAAAAGAAAGCAAGCAAATGCGTTCCGTTTGGGATATTAATACACCTAAACCGTCAGAAAAAGTTTTTGGGAAACATCCAACTCAAAAAC
>JAJQFK010000204.1 GCA_021201175.1 Candidatus Gastranaerophilales bacterium
CCTATAAAACCGCAATATTATCTTTCGTTATAATTGCATCATAATTTTTATGTCCTAAAATTTTATAAATATTATCGGAATGTTCGCGTAAAATTTTTGCACAATCAATTGAACTATAATTAACAATTCCGCGGGCAAATTCCTGATTATTTTCATCAAGAACGGATACAACATCTCCGCAGTCAAAACAACCGTTTATCCTGACAATTCCAATGGGAAGAAGGCTTTTATTCTTTTCGATTACAGCTTTTTTTGCCCCCTCATTTACGGCAATTTGTCCTGTAATATTTGTTGCATAAGCAATCCAACGCCTTTTTTGAGAAAGCTGCTGTACCGGATAAAAAGCGGTGCCTGTTTTTTCTCCGGAAAAAATTTTAGAAATTATTCCGGATACTTTACCGTTAGCAATAATAACGTAACCGCCTGAATGTGTAACAACTTTTGCAGCTTGCAGCTTAGTTTTCATTCCGCCTCTGCCGCCTTTTGAAGCAGACTGTCCGTAATTTTCTATTTCTTCTGTTATATTTTCTACTTTTTCAATAAGTTTGGCATTGGGGTTTTCTTTTGGATTATCATCATACAGCCCATCTATATCTGAAAGTATAACAAGTAAATCAGCATCAAGCTTGCTTGCAACAAGTGCTGACAGCTTGTCGTTATCGGAAAAACTCACTCCAAACAACGGGTTTTCGGAACCTTCAAGTTCTGATGTTGAAACTGTATCATTTTGATTAATAATCGGAATAACATCTAATCCCAGCAATGTATTTAAGACGTTATTCAGGCTTAAATATTTTATTCTGTTATCAAAATCATCTTCTGTAAGAAGCACTTGTGCCGTATTGATTGAATATTTATTAAATCCGTCCTCATAAATAGACATTAATTGGCACTGTCCGACAGCGGCGCATGCCTGTTTTATGGATAAACTTTCAGAAGAATCTGCATTTAATTTTTTTGCTCCAAGCCCTACAGCACCGGAAGTTACTATTATTATTTCTTTACCTTGCCTGTGAAGTTTGGAAATTTCTTCAATAAAAGTATAAATTCGAGAAAGCGAAATTTCTTTATCATCATTTCTCAGGACATTTGTACCGAATTTAAATACTACTCTTTTTGCTTCATTAATGTTCATATATTGATTATAAAATAAACAAATATATAATCCAGTGTTCTGTGCAATTTGGACTTCTTACATATTTTAGCTTACCTATAAAATCATTATGGAAATATATCCAGTAAAAACTTGCGTAAATATCCAGTAAAATTTCAAAATGAGTTATGAAGAATTTTATAAAAAACTGGGAAAAAGAATTAAATTTTTAAGAGAAGAAAAACATCTTACTCAGGAGAAACTCGCTGAAATAACAGGTATAAGTTTAGATTATTTAGGTAAAATCGAAGTTAATATTAATCGTCCGGGTCTTATAACTTTATTAAAACTTGCAAAAGCATTGGATATTTCAATGGAGGAATTTTTTAAAACATTATAAGCCGTATACTAGTTTTTATATTACAAAATTGGAAAGCAAACTATTTATGTGATATAAGATTAGTAAGGTATAAGAATAATAATGTTGAAGTTGAAAAATAAAAATTATTTAACAATATTGATAATTATAACGTTGTTTACAACACCGGCAGTTTCTTTCGGGGAAGTTGTAAATCTTGAACCGGTGGAAAAAAATAAATTAACACTTCCGATTAAAAATGAACTTTCTGATAAAAATCTTGTAATAAAAGACAGAAATGTTGTTGAAGATTTAATAAAAATGCAAAAAGAAGAAGAAGTTAAAGATATAGAATTGTTATGGCGCGCGACTATCGATAACAATACTTTGATTAAATTTACAATGAATAAATTGAATACTCCGGAATCCCAGAGGCGCCTGCATTCTTCGGTTATGGCTAAGAGTTTATCCGCACTTATATACGGAGCAAGTTTTCTTCCCATGTTTACCGGCTCTAATACAATGATTCAATCTGCTTCATTTTCAGCCGGCAGACTCGCTAATAATTTTATAAATAAAGAATCATCTACAACCTCGCAGCAAGCCCCCATTACTGATACCGAGCTTATTCAGCTTGCAGGAACCATTGAAGAACTGCAAGAAAAAATTATATCCTCTTATTATGAATATAAAGGAGCATTAAACAAACTTAAAGATACACGCTCCCGCATAATTCTTTATAATAAAAATTATTCTAATGCATTAAAAAATAACGAAATCACGGAACTTATAGTATCTTCCGCACTGTATGAGGATATGCAGCTCCAGGAATATAAACAGGAACAAGATGCGAAAAAATATTACCTTTCCTTAGAGCGCCTTGCCGGTAAAAAAGCCGTGGACAGTCTGATATTATCGCAATATGCGCTCAAAAATCAATTAATAAATCCGGAGAAGATTATAAAATGATAAAAAAAATGTTAATTTTTATACTGTTGTTGTATTCCATTCCGGCATATTCGCAGGAAATAAACGAAGAATTAAAGACCCCCCGAAATCCCGCATACCGCTTAGGTGTCACATACGATATAGAAAAAGAATATAAAGTTGTGGATATTTCTGAAAGACAGAAAGAAAAAACAGCTTCCTATGAAAAATCCTACATTAAAAATTCTACTTATGCAGATAGTTCTTTAAAGGATTTATCAAATGAAATATCAACGCTTATCTCAATTGAAAAAGAAACAATGCTCGAACATATTCAAATCTTATGGGCAGGCGCTGCATTGAGAAGTGAAACAATAAAGTTTGCATTATATAAACTTTCAAATCCTGATGCTGATAAGCCTGATGAAACCATTGTAAAAAAAATAATCCGCCCTCTGTCAACTGTATCTTCTATTGCGGGCGCCGGTTTGGGCGACCCGATTAGTGCCACAGCCGCACTCTTTAGCGGTCATCTCCTTAATGCACTCTCTTTTAATGATAAAGACCTTAATTATAAATATACAAAAGTCACCGACGCGGATATGATTGTGCTTATTACAAAAGTCGATAATATGCAAAAAAAAGTTATAGATGAATATATTGATTATATGACAAGCTATAATCTTCTTGTTATGTCGGAAGATAATTTAAAAAAACGTGAAGAACGTTATAATGCCTCAATTTACCAGAGTGAAGAACAGCTTTTAATCGCTGATGCATACTATAGAAATGCACTTGATAATAAAGCAAAGTTAGAACTTGAATTTCTTGAACACAGAGCGGCACTCGAGCAGCTTGTCGGAATTGAAGCATTAAGTGAGTTTGAAAAACTGCTGCTGACAAAATAATTATTTCGTTGTTCTTGTTTTGGTTTTTTGTTTTTGTTTTAATTCCGGCGTTGATTTAATTCTTGAATTCATTTGAATTCTTTTTACCGAATGAACGTCCGGCAAAGATTGAAAAGCATTTATAACTGAATTTAATTTATCAATTCCGTTAACCTCAACACCAAGGTCAATTATTCCGACTTTTTTAGATCCGCTTGTTTTAACATTTGCATAAGTAATATTTGTACCGCAATCGGCAGCTTTAACCAAAATGTCTTTTAACATTCCCATTTTATCAACACAGTTTATTCTAATAGAGGTAACGTATGTTTTATTTGGATTTTCATTATTCCGCCAGCTTATTTTCATTAAACGTTCTTCCGGAATAGTATCTAAAGAAGGACAATCAATTCTGTGAACAGATACTCCTTTCCCTCGTGTTACAACACCCACTATGAGTTCACCCGGAACCGGAGAACAGCATTTAGCGAAACTGTATAAAAGTCCCTCAAGTCCGACTATTTCATCTTTATAATGATTTTTCTTTTTGTTTGAAACATACTGATTTTCATTAACATCAACCGGCTTTTTAATTTTGCTTGTTACTTTGTTAACAGTTGTTTCTCCGTTTCCGACAGCGGCTAACAAGTCATCAAGCGAAACATAATTCAATTGTTTTGCAATATCAGAGAGTATACCGTTTTTAATATTTTCATCATAAACGGATTTTGTTAATTCCTGTTCAAGCATACTGCGTCCATGAAGAATATGTTCATCTCTGTTGTGTTTCTTAAACCATTGCCTTATTTTTGATTGAGCTTGTTTAGTTACACAAAATTTAAGCCAGTGGAGTTTTGGTGTTCCTGTTTTGGAAGTAAAAAGTTCAACAATATCACCGTTGTTCAGTTTTGTATCCAATTGAGCTATTCTGCCGTTAATTAAAGCCCCTGTAGTTTTATAACCGACTTCCGAATGTATTCTGAATGCAAAATCAATAGGAGTAGCATTTAAAGGCAAGTCAATAATATCTCCCATCGGGGTAAAAGCAAATATTTGATTACTGAATAAATCTATTTTTACTTTTTCAACAAATTCATTTGCATTAGAAGCTTCTTTATCCAATTCAATCATCTGATGCATCCATGAGAACCTGATATCATCATCAGAAACCGCTTTGACAGAACCGCTTTCTTTATATTTCCAGTGAGCTGCAACACCATATTCCGCAATTTTATGCATTTCTTTTGTACGGATTTGAACTTCCAACGGTTTTTGTTTAGGTCCAATAACTGATGTGTGCAATGATTTATACCCGTTGCCCTTGGGCATTGCAATATAATCTTTAAATCTTCCCGGAATCGGTTTAAACAGAGAATGAATAATCCCCAACACTTCGTAACATTGACGTTCGGTATCCACAATAACTCTAACAGCGGTGATATCATACAGGTCATTAAATGCAACATTTAATCTTTGCATTTTTTTGTAAATACTGTAATAATGTTTTGCCCTGCCTGTAATTTCCGCATTTATTTCATTTCTTTTCAGACTGTCAGAAATTTCATCAATTAGAAGTTTTACTGTATTTTCACGTTCTACCTTTTTCTGGGCAACAAGTTTTGCTATTTCAAAATATTTATCAGGATTTAAATATCTTAAAGATAAATCCTCGAGTTCTGCTTTGATTTTTCCGATACCTAATCTGTTGGCAAGCGGTGCAAAAATATCGAGAGTTTCCTGTGCGATTCTGACCTGCTTTACCGGTGCCATATAGTTTAAAGTCCGCATATTATGGAGTCTATCGGCGAGTTTTAAAAGTATAACTCTAAAATCTTTTGCCATTGCAACAAACATTCTTCGGAAATTTTCTGCCTGACGTTCTTCTTTGGATTTAAATTGGTATTTATCCAATTTTGTAACTCCGAGCACGAGATTTAAAACATCTTCTCCGAATTCGGCGCCAAGCTGCTCCGGGGTGCAGCCGGTATCTTCTATAGTATCGTGAAGAATAGCCGCCATAAGGGTATGTTTATCAACTCTAAGTGCCGCAAGAATTTTAGCCACCTCGACAGGATGTATTATATATGGTTCTTCACTTACCCTGTATTGACCTTCGTGTAATTTTTTAGCAAACTCAAAAACCTTATAAATTTCCTGTATATCTTCTTCGGAGCGATTTTGTTCCCTTAAAATGCTTTCAAGTCCGGCGAATATGTTTTCTTCCATAATATTTCTTTTCCTTGTGTTTATTTTACACTGTATTTTACTTTTTTTCCACAAATTTTGATTACACTTACTACAATTGATGTATAATTTTCTCATGGAAGATAATTTTTCTTTTTTGAATCAAATAGAAAACGGAACTGTTTTGAGCGTAAAATTGGTTCCAAATTCCTCGTATAGTAAAATTATCGATTATACTCAAGAATATTTAAGAATTAAAATATCTTCGCCGGCTGTTGAAAATAGAGCAAATAAGGAACTTGTTTCATTTTGTGCCAAAACATTTGATATAAATAAGTCACAAATTGAAATTATATCAGGTGAGAAATCAAAGCTAAAAAAAATTTTATTTAAAAAAATAAACAAAGACAAAATTATACAAAAACTTTTGTTTGTGTTAGACTCAAAATAAATGGGAAAATAAGGAATGAAAAAATGCTGACCTTTGTTTGGATAATTCAAATTATATCTGCGGTTTTATTAATATTATTGGTTTTGCTTCACTCTCCAAAAGGCGACGGCTTGGGGGCTATAGGCGGTGCTGCAAATTTATTTACTTCTCAAAAGAGTGCAGAAAAGGGCTTAAATCACGTTACTTACGTACTGTCCGGCATTTTCATGGTTTGTTCGTTTATTACAGGATTCCACTTGTTTACATAAGCTGTGCCGGGTGCATTGTAAGGTGATTTTGTTGTGACAATAAAAAACAGAAAGGTCTTGATTTGAATGACCTCCCTGTTAGTAGAGTTTTGTTTCTTAAATTTTCTTAATTTTTTAAATATTATCTATATTATCATTTAGATGGGTGTTAAAACCATCAAAAATATTACTTCTGGATTTGTTATTATTTTGGTCTATAAAATAATCTCCATCTTCTGAAACTCTGAATGAAGAAGTAACTATTATAGGATTTCTTCCGACATTCTCATAAATACCGTAGTCAAAATCTATTCTTTTTGTAGCATCTATATCCCCATCATTTTCCCTATCGAAATATTTTACAAGTGTATAGTCATCTCCATTTTTAATTTTTGATTTTTTAACACTTTCATTTGTATCATTTGTGCTTGTTATCTCAATATTGTCATAGTTAAAAGTCATGGCTTCCGTATATGTTACTCCATTTACTTGATAAGTAAAATTGTAATTATCGTCATCTATTTTTTCAATTTTAACACCATCAAAATTTTCAATATTTAAAAATTCAGTTATCATATCTTCAATATTGTCCTCTGTGTTTACTAGACTATAGGACTTGTCATCGTTCGGAATTGTAAAAATCGGTGTATCATCATAATTAGTTGGATTTTCTTTGTAATCAGCATACTGTGAAAGTAAATTTTGTACTCCGTTAATGTTCATAATTTTTCTCCTTTTTTTGTAACTAAGTTTTATATCGGCAATTCCCCCCCCCCTTTAGGATTTTCGGAACTTTTGTTACAAAAATTTACACAAAAGACTCAGTGTATAAAATACACATAAAATAAATAAAATTCAGCAATTATGGTGCAAAATATTGCACGAATAAATATTAAATAACCTGTATAAAAAATAAGTTTAAAACAAAGCGGAAATCTTTTGAATATGACTTATTTAAACATAATTTAAATTCAAAATTTTGTCCTCCGGACGGGGAAACTTTTTAAAAAAGTTTCACTTCGTAATCTAGTGTCGCCCGCATCTAGTCCTAGATATGTCAGAGATTGCCACGGGCTAAAGCCCTCGCAATGACGCTGTTTCCCGACCGAATGCAATAAGTCGTCAGACTTATGTAATGATACAAAGCGAACCGCTGAACCAAAGGTGAAGCGTGTGAGCCTGTATCCGTTGGCAAAGCCATTAGGTGGTTGCAGGGGCTGTGCCGAAAGCGAAATTCAAGATACACCCGCTTTGCTGTTGTTTCGCGAACATTGATTATTCACTACGTTATAGGCACGTAGAATATCTACACTCAATGAATGTAAATCTTAAATCATTATATAAAAAAACGGAAGTAAAAACTATACTCCCGTTTTCATTATAATTTTAATGATTCAAATTATGAATTCATCGCTTTTTCAACAGCAACAGCAACTGCAACTGTAGCACCTACCATCGGGTTATTACCCATACCAATTACACCCATCATTTCAACATGAGCAGGAACAGATGATGAACCGGCGAACTGTGCATCGCCGTGCATTCTGCCCATAGTATCCGTCATACCGTATGAAGCCGGACCTGCTGCAACATTATCGGGGTGAAGTGTTCTTCCTGTTCCGCCGCCTGAAGCTACAGAGAAGTATTTTCTTCCGTTTTCCCAGCACCATTTTTTATATGTGCCTGCTACAGGGTGTTGAAAACGCGTCGGATTTGTTGAATTACCTGTAATAGATACATCAACACCTTCTTTTATCATAATTGCAACACCTTCTGATACATCATCAGCACCGTAACATTTAACTTTAGCTCTTTCGCCTTCGGAGAACGGAGTTTCTTTAACAACTTTTAATTCTCCGGTTTTGTAATCATAATCTGTTTCAACATGAGTAAACCCGTTAATTCTGGCAATAACGTAAGCCGCATCTTTTCCGAGTCCGTTTAAAATAACTCTTAAAGGTTCTTTTCTAACTTTATTAGCATTTCTTGCAATACCAATAGCGCCTTCAGCAGCAGCAAAAGATTCATGACCGGCAAGGAAACAGAAACATTTAGTTTCTTCTCTTAAAAGCATTGCGCCTAAATTACCATGCCCGAGTCCTACTTTTCTTGTATCACCAACAGAACCGGGAACTGCGAATGCTTGTAAACCGAGTCCTATAGCTTCTGCGGCATCTGCTGCATTTTTAATTCCTTTTTTTATTGCAATAGCGCAGCCTAATGTATATGCCCAAGAAGCATTATCAAAAGCAATCGGCTGAATGCCTTTTACTATTTCATCTACATTTATACCTTTTGACAAACACAATTCATTAGCTTCATCTAAAGACTTAAAACCATACTCTTTAAGAGCTTTATCTAATGTTTTTTGGCGTCTGTCCTGTCCTTCAAATTTTGCCATAATTTATTTCCTTATTTTAATTTAATTACACTCAAATTTAATCCGGTGCCGGACGATTATTCTTTTCTCGGGTCAATAGTTTTAACAGCCTCAGCAAATCTTCCGTAGGTTCCGATATTTTTTTCAAAAGCTTCTTTAGGATCCTTGCCTGCTTTTATTGCGTCCATGACTTTTCCAAGATTTACAAATTTATAACCGATTACTTCGTTATTTTTATCAAGACCGAGTTCTAATATATAACCTTCTGTTAAAGAAAGGTACCTTACACCTTTTTGTTTAGTGGAATGAATAGTACCAACCATTGAACATAAACCTTTTCCCAAGTCTTCCAGACCGGCGCCAATAGGCAATCCGCCTTCTGAAAAAGCAGTTTGTGTTCTTCCGTATACTATTTGCAGGAATAATTCTCTCATTGCAACGTTAATTGCATCACATACCAAATCGGTATTTAATGCTTCAAGAAGTGTTTTTCCGGGGAGTATTTCACCTGCCATTGCAGCGGAGTGCGTCATCCCTGAACACCCTATTGTTTCTACCAAAGCTTCTTGTATTACACCGTTTTTTACATTTAACGATAATTTGCATGTTCCCTGCTGCGGCGCACAACATCCGCAACCGTGGGTTAATCCGGAAATATCTTTAATTTCTTTACATTTTGTCCATTCTCCTTCTTGCGGGATTGGAGCCGGTACACCTTTTACACCTCTTTTTACACAACATTGATTTTCTATTTCATGTGTAATCTGCATATTATCCATCAGACCTCCTGTTTCTTAATATCTGCAATAATAAACTCTTTTTCATATACAATTATATTTTAAACAAAAAAATTATGCGAATAATTCCGTTAAAATTTTATGTTTGATTACCGGATTATTTTATACTAAAATCAGTTTATGAGAAATAAAGTATTAATTGTACAATTAGAAACAATTACAGGGGATATAAAATCGAATATTGAAAAAGTTGAAAGACTTTTGGAAGAATGTCCGGAATCGGAATCAGATTTGATTGTTTTGCCTGAATTATGGACATGCGGTTGGGATTGCCCTAATTTTAATAATTATTCACAAAATATTGCAGTTTCTGACACTTTGCATGCACTTCAAAAGATTGCAAAAAAATACAAATCAAACGTCATTGGCGGAACTTCTGTTTTAAGAAAAAATAATGAAAATGACAGAAATTCTTGTTTGATTCTTAACCGAAACGGTGAATTAAAAGCTGTTTATGATAAATATCATTTATTTTCGCACAGAGGACAATCAGAAGGATTATATCTTGAAAGCGGAAACTCCGCATTACTTGTTAATTTAGATATCGGAAAAGTCGGCATTTCTGTATGCTATGATGTACGATTCCCTGAAATGTTCAGATTGTACGCATTTAACGAGGCTGATTTTGTTGTTAATATGGCAGCATGGCCGAAATCATTTATTGATGAGTATGTTACTCTTGCAAAAGCACGGGCTGTCGAAAATCAGATATTTTTTATTTGTTCATGCCTTACCGGCAAAATTAACGAATCATTTAATTTTAGCGGTCATTCTATGGTCATTGATTATAAAGGCAGAATAATAAATTCATTAGATTATGAAGAAAAAGTTCTTTGCAGTGATATTGACATAGCAGAAATGAAACAATACAGGCAACAAATGCCTATTTTAAAGGATACTAAACAAAATTACAAATTAACGGAGTTATAATGAAAAACACATTTAAAATTTTTTTGACGGCAATAGTATTTTTTTTCGCGGCAAACAATTGCTTTGCTTTGCATACTGCCAAAATTGAAAAAATTATTAAAACCTCAAAATTGGATTCTTCTTCAACAATAGCGGTTTCCATAAAAAATGTATCCGACGGCAGAACTGTATTTGAATATAATCAAAATAAACTTTTACATCCTGCCTCTGTGTTAAAGATTTTTACATTATTTCCGGCTGTAGAAACATTAGGTTATGACTATTTTTTTAAAACCGGTTTTTATAAAGATTCCCAAAATAACCTTTATATTAAACTCGGAGCAGACCCCCTATTAACTTCAACTCAATTAAAACAGGCATTTTCCGAACTCAAATCAAAAGGCTGTACATCTTTTAATAATTTGTATATTGATGACAGCGTGTTAGACAAAAAAGAGTTCGCTCCCGGGTGGATGTGGGACGATGATATAAATCCTTACACGCCTAAAGTTAGTGCATATAATATTGACTGTAATTTATTAAATATAAATTTAACGGAAAATAATGATAATACAATGAAATCTTATGTAAAATCAGGCTATCCGGTTTCCGTAATTACAGCAGTTAACTCCGGAGGTAATAATGATGTTTTGGATATCGTAAGATACAACTGGCAAAATCCCGAAATTATCGAGATATACGGTTCTTTATCAAAATCAAAGCAAATTCAGGTACCTTTTAGCAGTGTCCGAAGATATTTTATATATATTGTTTCAAAAGCACTTGAAGATAACAGAATAAATATAAAAGGAACGCTATATTCCTCGAAACTTACTCCTGATAACTCCGAACTAATTACTGAAATAGCAAATCCAATAACAACCGCACTGCCTCTGGTTCTGCAAAACAGCAATAATTTAGCGGCTGAAACAATATTTAAGCTTGCTTCAAATAAAAAATATGCGATAACAGGGTCTAATGATGTATCATTAATTATCCTTAAAGATTTTTATAATAATAACGATGTTAAAACTGATGATATCATCATAAAAGACGGCAGCGGAGTTTCCAGAAATAATCTTCTTTATGCTGATTGGATTACAACAGCTTTGAATAAACTTTATAAACATAAAGATTTTGAACAATTTAAAGATAATATGGCACAACCCGGAGATGGAACATTATCTTCAAGACTTCATGATTTAAGAGGTGAGGCATGGTTAAAAACCGGTTCTTTATCGAATATAAGTGCTATTGCGGGTTATATAAAATCACAAGACGGGCATGTATATTCGATTGCAATTTTAACTCAAAATTTTACGGAACCTCAAAAAGATGTCAAAAGTTTTGAGGACGAAATAATAAAACTTATATACAACCGTTAATATAAAAGAACACCCGGTTTGATTATTTTCGGATAATTTTTTTTTAAAACACAATAATAAGATTAAAAATTTATTTTTAAAGGCAATTTTTAAAATTAATTCTTTTTATAAATATAAATACAAATCTTATAAAGGAGTTTTAAATGAGTAATAATATTTTTTCTGAATTTAATACCCATGGAATTACATATAAAGATATACAAAATGCACAAAGAAGCGGGGCTGCCCCCTCACCTGCGAATTTAGACTATAATAAAAATGATACATTTACAAAAAGTTCAGCAAAAAAAGATTTTTCCGCTGATGACGGTAAAATATCCTTTAAAGATAAATTAAAGAATTTTGCAAAGGGTTTAGTATCACCGATAACAACAATGTTCGCCTCACCAAAGAATTTTGCAATCGGTGCTGCTTCGATTGTTGGAATTTCATTATTAGTTGCTGCAACGGGCGGAGCGATAACACCATTGTTGATAGCCTCTGGTGTAACAATGGGCGGTATTCAAATTGCCAAAAGTGCATACAATGCGGCGACTGCAACAACAGATGACGAAGCAAGACAGGCATGGCAAGGAATGGGTGCGGGTACAACTGCTGTTGCGGGTTCGGTTGCGGGTGCTAAAGGCGCTTTAAAAGCAAGCGGTGTTGATACAGCTAATATGAGCGCTATAGAAGCTACATTGCAATGTTTTAAGAGCATTCCTTCTTCTAT
>JAJQFK010000106.1 GCA_021201175.1 Candidatus Gastranaerophilales bacterium
TATTAATACAGAAGATTTATCAGCCGCTGTTGATTTTTTGAGTAATCAAAAAGATGTTAATCCTGACGAAATTGGAATACTCGGAATTTGCGGGTTTGGCGGTTTTGCCATAAACGCAGCCGCAATGGATACAAGAATTAAAGCAGCAACCGCAGTTACAATGTATGATATGACCCGTGTTAATGCAAAAGGGTATAATGATTCCATGGATGAACAAGCACGTTACGAATTAAAGCAGCAATTAAATAAACAAAGGACGGAAGATTTTAAGAATATTCAACAAGGCGGAACTTATGCTAAGGCATCAGGTTTGCCTGAAAAACTTTCAGGAGATGAGCCGCAATTTGTAAAAGAATATTGGGAATACTACAAGACAAAAAGAGGATTTCACGCTCGCTCTATAAATTCAAACGGTAATTGGAATATGACCTCATCGCTTTCTCTAATCAATATGCCAATTCTTCAATACAGCGATGAAATTAAGAGTCCGGTTTTAATTATTCACGGAGAAAAAGCACACAGCAGATATTTTGGAGAGGACGCATTTAAAAAACTGAAAGGCGATAACAAAGAATTATTAATTGTTGATGATGCTAATCATGTAGATTTGTACGATAATCTTGAGAAAATTCCGTTTGACAAAATTGTAGAATTTTATAAAAATAGATTAAAATAGAGAGTTAAAAGATGAACTACAGAAAATTAAGAGAATTAGAAGTAAGTCCTATTTGCACAGCACAAACAAGCTTCGGCAAGAATTGGGAAAAGAAAGAAGGTTAAAGGAATAGTTTTTTATGAAAAAGAAAATTTTAATAATAACAATTCTTTTGACGTTTATATCAGGTTTTATTTTAGGTTTTTGTTTTACTAAAAATAATAAAGAAATAAAAATGGAAATAAAAAAGGAAGCAGCTATGAAAAAAATAACACAAACCGCAGGAAGAAATCAGCTTGGCTCTTTTGCGCCTGAATTTGCACATTATAATGACGATATTTTATTTGGCGAAAATTGGAACAATCAAGATATAGACTTAAAAACTAGAAGTATAATAACGGTAGTTTCTTTAATGTCTATGGGAATTACAGATAACTCATTAATTTATCATTTGCAAAATGCAAAGAATAACGGAGTTACAAAAGAAGAAATTGCGGCAATAATCACTCATAACGCATTTTACGCAGGCTGGCCCAAGGCATGGGCAGTGTTTAACTTGGCAAAAACCGTCTGGGCAGACGATACAACAGCATTATCAGCAAAAGATAAATACCAGACCTCAATTATGTTCCCAATAGGAGAGCCAAATAACGCTTATGCAAAATACTTTATCGGGCAAAGCTATTTAGCGCCGGTTTCCACAGAACAAGTAAAAATATATAATGTCACATTTGAGCCAAAGTGCAGAAATAACTGGCATATTCATAAAGCCGCTCAAGGCGGCGGTCAGATGTTAATTGGTGTTGGAGGCAGAGGATACTATCAGGAATGGGGCAAAGAGCCTGTTGAAATAGTTGAAGGAACCGTGATTAACATCCCCGCGAATGTTAAACACTGGCATGGTGCGGCGCCTGACAGCTGGTTTTCACATTTGGCGGTTGAAATTGACGGAGTTGATACTTCAAATGAGTGGCTTGAACCCGTTAGCGATGAAGAATACAATAAATTAATATAAAATACTGCTGACAGAGGAATAAGAAAGTTATGATTAAAAAGATTTTAATTATTATTTTAGCACTTATGATATGCACATTTGGTGCATATCGTATTTATGCAAATCAAAACAAGGAGGTAAAAATGACAGATAAAAAAATTCTTATTGCTTATTATTCTTATTCAGGCAACACAAAAGCAGTTGCTGAAAAAATACAAACGGTCACCGGAGGTGATTTATTTGAAATTGAAACAAAAGTAAAATATCCTTCAAATTATGATGAAGTTGTAAATCAGGCAAAAACAGAAAAACAAAACGATGTAAGACCCGAATTAATAAATAACGGGGATGTGAGCAATTACGATATAATTTTTGTAGGCACACCCGTTTGGTGGTACACAATGGCTTCACCTGTTAAGACCTTTTTAGCAAACAACAATTTTTATGATAAAATAATTGTACCGTTCTGTACGCACGGTGGCGGCGGAGCTTCTTCAACTTATACGGATATGCAAAAACTTGCTCCAAATGCTAAAATTTTAAATGGTTATACTTCATACGAAAAAACGGCTAATCTTAAAGACGTTGAAAATTGGATTAAAGGACTCAATCTATAAGGAGAACTTATGAAACGTAGAGAATTTATTATAAATTCAGCACTTGTTGTTGGCGGCAGCGCACTTTTATCAGGTTGCGGAAAAAGGGAAATTAAAAAATTTGAAAATCAAGTTGTAAGACGCAAATTCATGGATATTGATACTCCTTTAATTGCACTTGGCTGCATGCGGCTTCCGATGCGTGATAATAAAATTGACATGGTTGAACTTGACAAAATGGTTGAATACGCAATGGCGCATGGCGCAAATTATTTCGACACGGCTTATATGTATGTTGAAGGAAAATCGGAAAATGCAATCGGGGAAGTTCTGAAAAAATATCCGAGAGAAAGTTTTATTCTTGCCGACAAATGCCCGGCATATCTTGTTAAATCAAAAGAAGATTCACGCAAATTGTGTATGGAACAGCTAAAAAGATGTCAGGTTGAATATTTTGACAATTACATGGTACACAATATCAACAAAAATACTATTTCAAATTATCGTGATAACGATATGTACGGAGAACTTTTAAAACTCAAAAAAGAAGGAAAAATTAAACATCTGGGGTTTTCTTTTCACGGTGATTTGGATATGTTAAAGAGTGTAATTAAAGAACATAAGTGGGATTTTTGCCAATTGCAGATTAACTATCTTGATTGGGAAGTTGTTAATGCAAAAGCAATGTATGAAGTTGCAAAAGAAGCAGGAGTACCGGTTATAGTTATGGAACCGCTTAGAGGCGGGGCATTATGTAATCTTCCTGAAAAAGCTGCCGAACAATTAAAAAAAGATTGCCCTGATGATACACAAGCCTCTTTTGGTCTAAGGTGGGTCGCTTCAAAAGAAAGAGTTTTTACAATTCTTTCCGGCATGAGTAACTTTAAACAATTAAAAGAAAATATTGATACTTTTGTAAATTACAAACAAATGACAGAAGAAGAAGAAAAAACAGCACATGAAATTGCTCAAATTATTCAATCTCAAGGTGCAATAAACTGTACAGCCTGCAAATATTGCATGGAAGTTTGTCCGAGAGGTATAAATATTCCGGCAATTTTTGGTTCATACAATCAATATATGGCGTTTGAAGGAAATGGTGCCATGAAAAATTATACGCTATTAAACAGTTATAATGCACTTGATGAAGCAGAACGTGCCGATAAGTGCATAAATTGCGGACTTTGCAGTAAAAATTGTCCTCAAAATCTTGATATTCCAAAGCTATTAAAAGAAGTTGATACAACATTTAAAAAAATTGAACAAGAGATGAAAAGATAATGAAACATGCTTATAAAATAAGACTTATAATAGCATTAATAATCTTTATTTTGGCAATTCTTGGAATTTGCGGGGTATTTTATCCTTTAAAAATCTATGATTTACAGTTCGCTCCGCTATTACAGAGAATTTTTATTGATTTCTCTGTAATTGCAGCAGTATTGGCGGGCAGTATTATATTATTAACATTGTTGTTTGGCAGGTTTTACTGTTCAACAATATGTCCTTTGGGATTTTTACAAGAAATTGCAGCCCTTATTTTTAGGCGCAAAAATAAATCAACAAAAAATCTTCCAATAAAATATTTTATTGCAGCAATAACTTTTGGCATTTTAACAGGCGGAAGTGCTGTTGTACTCAGATATTTTGAACCTTATACATTTTTCGGTTCGCTTTTTACAATTTCAGCACTTGGAATTGTTGCAACTGCGGCGGTTTTAGCGTTAACATTTTTCAAAAATCGTTATTTTTGCACGAATCTTTGCCCTGTGGGAGCATTGCTTGGGTTATTGTCTAAGATTTCATTCAATAAAATTTATATTTCAGATGGCTGCGTATCATGCGGATTGTGCGAGAAACAATGCCCATCCGGTTGTATCAATTCAAAAGAAAAAACTGTTGACAATGTTACATGTGTAAAATGTCTGAAATGTCTTGAAGTTTGTCCGAAAAACAGAATTAAATTCGGCAAAAAACCTAAAACTAATGTTAGATTTAGTTTAAAAAGACGTGAGGTAATAATCGGAGCAACCGTCTTAGCCCTGTTTGGAACAATGGTTAAAGCAGGGATTGTTTTAAAAGACAAAATCGTTGAAAAATTCAAAGACATTATACTTCCTCCGGGGGCAATGAATCAGGAAAGATTTATAAACAAATGCTATAACTGCAATCTTTGTGTTGTAAATTGCCCCAATAAAATTATTGTAAAAGCAGATGAAAACTTTCCAACTGTGCATTTAGATTATACACAAGGCTTTTGTAAAGCTGATTGTACAAAGTGCTCTGAAGTTTGTCCGACCGGAGCAATAAAACGTTTGAGTTTAGAAGAAAAACAAAAGACAAGAATTGCGCTTGGTATGATAAAAGAGGATAAATGCACAAAATGCGGTTTGTGTGTCGAGGCATGTCCTTATGGAGCTATAACAAAAGAAGAAGGCAAGCCGCCTGTTTTAAACGGCTCAAAATGTGTTGGTTGCGGAGTTTGTAAACAAGCCTGTCATTTTGCTTCAATAGAAATTTTTGCAGTAAAACAACAAAGTACAATTTAATCGAAAGGAGTTAAAATGTCATTTGGTATCACTGAAATTCTACTCATATTATTTGTAATAATTTTGCTATTTGGCGGTAAAAGAATCCCTGAAATTGCAAGAGCAATGGGTAGAGCTTCTTATGAATATAAAAAAGCAAAAAATTTAGTTCAAAAAGAAGCGCAAGAGCTTAAAGAAGCTATAGAAGAACAAGGCGAAAAACCGCAGGAATACGAACCTAAAGACGTTTAATTATGGATGATAACAAAGACGAAAGCATAATTTCTCATATTAATGAATTAAGAGAAACTCTTTTACGGTGCATTTACGCACTGGCAATCGGGATTATTCCAATGCTTTTTGCTGCTCCTAAAGTTTTGGATTTGTTTATAAAACTGCTTATTAAAGACAGTAACGTAGTTTTGAATTATTTTTCACCGACCGAAGTTTTCTTAATTCAAATAAAAACAGCATTTGTTCTGGATTTAATCATTTGTTTTCCTTATATTGCAAAACAGGTTTGGAATTTCTTAGTTCCGGCACTTTATGAACACGAGAAAAAATTTATTTCATCAATCGTTTTAACTTCATCAATTCTTTTTATTTTTGGTGCAGGGTTTTGTTTGTGTTTCATTTTACCGTTGATTATAAGGTTTGGATTGAGTTTTGTAACTTCAAATATTCAAGCGGTTTTTGGAATTTCTAATGTCATAAATATTTCCTTGTGGTTAATAATCGCATTCGGATTGATGTTTCAATTTCCGCTTATCACATATTCATTGATAAAATCAGAAATTGTATCGTATGAAACAGTAAGCGATAAACGCCCCTATGTTGCAGTCGGTTTGCTAATACTTGCAGCACTTCTTACTCCGCCTGACATAGTGAGCCAAATTTTATTATTCATCCCTACATATCTTTTATTTGAACTTGGACTATTTTTAGCGAGGAGGCATAAGTAATGTATTTTTATATACATAGAGGTGTAAATGCGTAACTCAACAGTAGCAACAAATATTTTTAAAACGCTTGAAACAAGTTCTTCAATAGGTATGTTCGCAAGAGATACAGGCGGCTGTTTGATTGCAAGGCTTGGTTTAGCAAGAACAAAAGAAGAAGCAAAAGAAATAACATTTGCAGAAACAACAGAATCCGCATTGTTTTATTTTTCTGCCCCTGCCCTTGCCAAAGGAACATCGAAACTATTTTCAAAAATATATAATGTAAAAGATGATGTCTTATCAACACCCGTTAATGAAATAAAAAATGCAGCTCCGGAAGAATTAAAAAAAATAAAACTGGGTAAATTCGGACAATTATTAACTACGTTTGGAATTATTTTACCTTTTGTTTTTGGAATTGCTCCCGTTAGAAATTTAATGACATTATCTGATTCAGGCAAAGAAAAATTTACGGAACTTGTCGGACTTGAGAAAAAAGATAAAAAGGAAAAAAAATCTGTCAATAAAGCAAAGCCTCTTATAAAAAAACTCGGATTAATTACGGGCTGTGCTCTGGCTTTAACGGCAGGAATACTTACTGCGGCAAAAAATAAAAATATTTATGAAAAGATTGAACCCGCTATTGATAAAACATTGAAACTGTTTGAATTTGAAAAATCAGGCGATTTGAAAACAGCCCATTACGGGGCATTAATTTATCCTGTCAGTATTGCTGGATACTTTGCAGCAAGCAGAGATAAATATGAAAAACAGGAAAATGCCAGAAGATTTTCTGTTACCGTTCCCCTTTTGTTTTTTGGTGAAAAATTAATTCAAAATCCTATATACAAAAAAGCTGATAAAATATTTAAAACAAATGTTTTCAATAATGGTAATATAAAATCCTATAAAGATATCTTAAAATTGCCTAAGAATGAGCAGACTCAATTATTAAAAACTAAGAATTTAGCATACGGCACAACATTTTTTATAAATGCAATGCTGATAGCCGGAGCTGTAGCACTTCTTAATCGAATTGAAACAAAAAAAATATACGAAAGAGAGCACAAAAATGATTCTTTAAATTCAAATACATATTTTTCTTTTGAAGATTTTGAGAAATCCATTAAAAACAGGCAGGTAAAATATGGTTAAATATAAAGATATAAATTTTGCAAAATTAGATATAGAAAGACAAAAAAGGAGAGGTTACCCTGAAGCTGTTTTTTGTGAATCTAAAACAGACGAGCAATTAATAAAGATTTTTTCAGAGTTTAAAAATCAAGGGCAAAATGTTCTCGGAACAAGAGCAACAAAAGAACAAGCACAAGCCTTAAAAAATGAGTTTCCTGATATAAATTATAACGAGCAGGCACGAGTTGTAACTCTTGTTACTCAAAAGGTTGAGCCTATCGGGGAAATAGCAATCTGTACAGGCGGCACAGGAGATATACCGATTGCAGAAGAAGCCGCAGCCACAGCTGAATTTTACGGAAGTAACACAAAAAAATACTATGATGTCGGAGTTGCAGGAATTCACCGTTTATTTGATAAAATTGACGAAATTAAAAAAGCTAATGTCATTATTGCAGTTGCAGGAATGGAAGGGGCTTTAGGCGGGATTTTAACAGGACTTGTTGATGTTCCGGTTATTGCGGTTCCGACATCTGTCGGGTACGGAGCCTCGTTTAACGGTTTATCGGCGCTTTTAACAATGCTTAATTCATGCGCTGAAGGTATGACTGTTGTAAATATTGATAACGGATTTAATGCAGGTTACAGCGCAAATCAAATTAACAGATTAATAGCGAAAGGGAAATAAATGGACTTATATTTTGAATGTAAATCAGGAATTTCAGGAGATATGTCGGTTGCGGCACTTTTAGATTTAGGTGCAAGTCGCGAAAAATTAGATAAAGCACTTGCATCAATGAAACTTGATAACGAGTTTAATTATGAGATTACAAAAAAATCTGTAAACGCGATAATGGCAACTGATTTTGATGTTAGGCTTCCAAACGGTGATAAACCTGAAGATTGCAGCCATCACCACGAACACCACCACGAAGAACATCACCATCATCACCATGAACACAGAAATCTTGATGATGTTAATAAAATTATTGATAAGGCTGATATAACAGAAAATGCTAAAAATTTGGCTAAAAAGATTTTTAAAATTGTAGCTGAAGCTGAGGGAAAGGTTCATGGGAAAAGTATTAAAGACGTTCATTTCCATGAAGTAGGCGCAATTGATTCTATTGTTGATATCGTTAGTTTTTCTGTTTTGTTTGATGATTTAAAAGTAAACAATGTCTATTTTTCAACACTCTATGACGGAACAGGCTTTGTAGAATGTCAGCACGGGAAAATCCCCGTTCCGGTTCCTGCCGTTTGTGCAATCACTTCAACCTATGGAATCCCTTTAAGGATTACCGAAAACAACGGTGAAATGGTAACACCTACAGGTGCGGCAATTGTTGCAGCCCTTTATGAAACTTATGCAGGGAAAAAATTAGATAAAGCTTTTATTATAGAAAAAATCGGATACGGGGCTGGCAAAAGGCCTTACGAAAATCCGATTTTAAGAGTTATGTCAATTAAAGAAAAAGGAGAATAATCATGCACTTAGGTAATGGTATTATATGCCCTGTAACGGGTATTCCAATGTTAGCAATTGCAGCAGGTACGGTATTTTGGGCATATAAAAACGCAAAAAAAGATTTTACAAAAGACAAAATTTTGCCGGCAATCACCTTAACAACTCTGGTTTTTGCATTGCAGATGATAAATTTTGCAATTCCTTCGACAGGCTCAAGCGGTCATATTGTCGGGGCAATTTTATTATCAATATTTTTAGGGGCGCATACGGCATTTTTAGCAATGTGTGCAATTTTAGTCGTTCAAGCTGTGTTCTTTGCAGATGGCGGACTTTTAGCACTTGGATGTAACATCTTTAATATGGGATTTTTGGCTTGTTTTGTAGCTTATCCTTTATTATTTAAGCCGCTGTCAGATAGAAATAAACCCGTTTTAGGCGCAATCCTTGCTTCTGTTGCAGCACTTCAACTCGGCTCTGTTGCAGTTGTAATTGAAGGTGCTTTATCCGGTTCTATTGCACTTTCAAGCATTTTATCTTTTACTGGCTTAATGCAGGCTATTCATCTGCCTATAGGTATTGTTGAAGGTGTTGTTACAGGCGGAGTTTATGCAATATCTAAATTCATGAACACTAAAAACTTATCGATTGCTTTTGGCGCAATGGCAATCCTTTTAGGCGGATTTATTTATCAATACGCATCACAAAAACCCGATGGACTTGAATGGTCTTTATTAAATATTTCTGATTCTGTTGTTTCTCAAACTCAAGGTTTACTTTACAATATCTCTGAACTTGTTCAAGCAAAAACAGCCGTTTTGTCATCAATGACACCTGTTTTAGGAAATATTACAGGGATACTTCTGGTTGGTGCAATAATGTACATTTTGTGTTCAACAATGACCAATAATGCGGTAAAAGTTGATGCAAAATAAATTTAATGAACTAAAAAAATATTTAACCGAATTGAATGAGCGAGGCATCTGCCTTGCTTTTTCAGGCGGAATAGACAGCACTCTTTTATTGTATCTTTGCAAAGATTTAGATATTTTGGCTGTGACCTTTAAATCAGATTTTCAAACAAAATCGGAAATCGATTTAGCAACTGGTTTATGCAAAAAATATGGTGTAAAACAAGAAATAATCGAGTTTTATCCCCTTGAGAATCCTGTTATCTTGAATAATCCAAAAGACAGATGCTATCACTGTAAGAAAACATTTTTCTCTAAATTAAAAAATTATGCCGGCGGCAGAGCAATTATCGACGGTACAAATTCTGATGATTTAAATATTTATCGTCCGGGATTAAAAGCATTAAAAGAACTTGATATCATTTCTCCGCTTGCGAAATTTGAAATAACAAAACAAGAAATCAGAGATTATGCAAAATTTTTAGGAATTGAAATCTTTGACAAACCCTCAACACCATGTCTTGCTACAAGATTTCCATACGGCACCAAGCTTTCACAATATGGACTTCAAACCGTTGAACAAGGCGAGATTATTTTAAAAGAATTCGGGTTCGCGAATAACAGACTTAGAATCCATAACGAAATAGCAAGAATTGAAATTCTGCAAGAAGATTTTAAAAAGTTTATCGAACAACACAAGGCAATTACAAAAAGCCTTAAAACTCTCGGTTTAAAATACATAACTCTCGATATCGAAGGTCTGCGCAGCGGAAGTATGGATTTATAAAAGAGAGTTAGAGAACTATTGCTTAAAAATTGAGGGTTTTGAACGCAAAAAACTAAAACCCGTTTACCATAACAAGTCAATCATAAACTAAACAATTAGAATTAAAATTTAGCGGTTTTTTATATAATCTGAAATATCAATTACCTTGTTAACTTCTTCCGGAATATAGTATTCGCATGATGACCATAACAAGGTTTCAGGGAGTTCACTGCAATTTTCATCATCAACAGCTTTTTTATTGCAGTAACCTTTAACCATATTATTTGTACCGTCTATTTTTGGTGAAAAATATGCACAGGACTGGCAGATTTTCATTCTAAATCCGTGCTGCTCAAGGATATCAGAAATATTTTTAACGGCATCGCACATTCTTACATAGCCCTGATTAGTTTCCTGCTTCTTATTTTTATATCTAAATACTGCCTTTTTAAAACCGTTTTCAGAAATTAAATCCATAGTACAAGGAAAAATATTTCTTCCGTTTGTTACAAATACAGGTACAGTTATTTTTTCGATGTCCGCATTTTTTTGTTTTTTTTCAAGTTTTACTAATTTTTTTATAAAAGTTATTTCTCCAATAGAAGAACATAGTGTACAAAAAGGACCGCTAATGAGATATACAAGCGGTTTCCAATACAAATTAGATTTATAAACAGATAGTACAAAGGCAACGGTTAAAACGCATGCCAAAAATACCGACCACGGGAAATCATAAAGAAAATAATAATTAAAGGAATATGTACCTACCAAGACAAGCATGCCCAATAATATAACAGGATTCGGCTTAAAAAGCGATAACAAAAATTCTAAAAATTTAAAATTAGATATTGCCCTTAAATTTAAACAATGTAGAAAAAGCGACATCTTAAACAGAAATTCGGGTCTTTTAATGGTGTAGTCAATTGAAGAAACATAAGTTTTAATTTCAGGAATAAATTTAGGAGGATAGTTAACACTTGTTAAAAGGAAAGAATATTTTAATTCGGAGTTAGCGTCTTTAAAATCTATACATTGAATTTTTTCAAGGACTTCATGTGTTAAAACCGTTATATCAGAATCTATAGGTATAGCAAGCCCGAGGCGTGAACGACCGAGGCGCATGACATTTGAGTTATAATCATTAATATTAGAGAATACTTTTTCAACGAAATCCGCATCTTCAAGGTATATATCCGTAGAGCCGACAACTACTTGATTTTCCTGAATTGCTTCATTTATAGAGGAAAGAAAATCAGACTTAACTATTCTGTTAGCATTTAAAAAAACATAAGCATCCACTTTTTTAAACGACATTAAATTTTCGAGAAGCCAGGATACTGACTTATCTTTACCAAGCGGAGTATCATCGGTTAATCGCCACAATTTCGCCCCGCCGACAAATTCAAGTTTATTAGAAGAATTATCAGTACAATTATCCAGAATGATATGTGTTTGGTAATTTCCTTTCGGGTAATCTTGTTTATTTAATTGTTCAAGCAAATTTACAATAGTTTTCTCATTATTATGAGAGTATATTATTACAATTAAATTTTTATATGCTCTTTTGATTTTATAATTTTTATTTTTAGGCTTTATACAGCTTGCTGCAACAATTAGAGAAAAATAAACAGTAAAAATCACCGTATACCAGAAAACGGCAGCAAGAATAAATATATATAAACTATTTAACATATCGCACCTCTTTACATGATTCTAATGGAAACAGAGTTTTTTTTCCAGTATCGAGAAGCATAAATAAAATCAATAGAATGTAAATTTTTATTAAAATTATAATAAAAAATATAAACATTTTTACAATTATGAATTATTATAATTGTAACAAATCCCCAAATCTCCTCCCAAGATTATTAAGTATTAGCTGCAGTGCAGCTTTTTTTTTGTTAAAATTTTACTTGATTATATAAAATTATGTTGTATCATAAAATATGATATAAAATGAAATATGCCTGTAATTCAGCTGGCTGTTAAATCTTTTATGAAGTAAAAGTTTAACAAAATATAGATTTCGCTCTATCCAGCCGAATTGTAGGACAAAATATGAAAATGTGCCTGTAGCTCAGCTG
>JAJQFK010000097.1 GCA_021201175.1 Candidatus Gastranaerophilales bacterium
GTTTATACGGCATATATGCAAATAGCATTTAAACACAGAGTAAGAAAAGAAAGAAAACATCCGGTAGAAAAAAATTATAATTATAAACCCTTTGTAAGTATCCTCATTCCTGCTCATAATGAAGCAGATGTTATTGCAAATACTATAGAAAATATATCTTCAATTGATTATTCCGGATATGAAATAATAGTTATAGATGACAGAAGTACCGATAATACATTAGCTGTATTAGAAAAAATATGTGCAAATTATAAAAATGTAAAATATTTTTCCAGAACAAAAGAAGCATTCCCCGGAAAATCAGCAGTATTGAATGATGCCTTAAAAATAGCAAGGGGTGATGCAATTCTTGTTTTTGACGCAGATGCAAGAATAAAACCGGACTTTTTAAAAGAACTTGTACCCGCATTAGAACCGAAT
The DNA here is from genome assembly GCA_021201175.1 of Candidatus Gastranaerophilales bacterium. Lineage (GTDB taxonomy): Bacteria > Cyanobacteriota > Vampirovibrionia > Gastranaerophilales > Gastranaerophilaceae > Avigastranaerophilus. Next base: position 421 of record JAJQFK010000097.1, read on the forward strand.
CAGGTGGGGGCTGTTCAAGCCAGAAAGGTAATAATTAACAGAGAACAAAACTTTCTTACCCGCTGTCAGGATAATGAAATGGCTATTGATACACATTTTCAGGTCGGACGTGATTGTGTAAAAGGAGCCGTTGAACTTCGCGGAAACGGCGAATTATTAAAAAGAACCGCTCTTGAAGATGTTGGAGGCTGGAATATTTACACTATTACTGATGACCTTGATTTATCTACAAGAATGCAGATAAAAGGTTGGGATGTTCGCTTTTGTCCTGAAGTTTGCGTTTATGAAGAAGGTGTCCCTGCTTATATCCCCCTTTTGAAACAAAGAAGAAGATGGATTGAAGGAAGTATCAGAAGATATCTGGAACATTTTTATGATGTTCTTACGTCTAAAGATATGTCACTTCGTGTAAGCCTTGATATGACCGCCTATATTACGGAGTTTATTCTTCCCATTTGGATGGTGTCTGAAATAGCTTTTCAGTTATTCAGGTATATTAAGGACGATTCTAACTGGATTCTGTCATCAGCGGCTTTATCTACACTAATGTGTGTATTCTTTATAGTTGCATTTTTCTATAGTTTGAGAAAATATGTAAAATTAAAACCGCTCGATAACATAATCCAATCTGTTATGACCTCATTATATATAGTTGTATTGTGGTTCCCGCTTACAGTTTTTATAATTTTTAAAATTATATTCATGAAAAATACTATGGATTGGGGGAAAACACAGCATGGCACCTCAAAAAATATACAAAATATTAATATTACAGAAAAAAAAGAAGCCGAAGAATTAATTAACGTTTAAGAAGGGAGAATTTAAAACGTGGATTTTACATCATATACAGTAGAATTATTAAAACTACTTAATAATATAACAGGAAGTTACGGATTCGCAATTATTGCTTTGACTATAATTGTACGGGCATGCCTATGGCCTTTAGGTGTATCACAGCAGCGGTCAATGCGCGCAATGCAGGTTTTACAGCCAAAAATGAAGTTAATTCAGGAAAGATATAAAAATGACCCCCAGATGGCACAGAGAAAACTTATGGAATTTTATAAAGAAAATAACTGTAATCCAATGGCGGGCTGGCTGCCTTTATTAATACAAATGCCTATTTTTATCTTGCTTTATACTGCTTTAATAAGCCCTCAATTTATTCAGGAAGCGGGTAATTCTAACTTTTTCTTTATTAATAGGCTTGATAAAACTTTAAGAGGCAGTGCCGGAACTTCCTATGACGGAACTTTCAGTATATCAGACAGCAATGATAAATTTGTTGTTTATAAAAATGTTAAAGTTTTCTTAGGTGATGAGGAACTTGACAATGTAAAAATTGACTCTAAAAACGCAATTAAAGTCCAAGGTGATATAGAACCGGGTCAAAGTATTGATTTAAAAATAAATCTTGATGATTTCAATTTAAAATACAGCCAATTAGAAAAAATGACTTCGGCGGTTGTAGATATCCAAAATATGAAAACAAGAGAAGTCGAAACCGTTAAGTTTGAACGAAAAGATGGAATCATGGCTGCTTCTATGCCTACTGATAAACCGCAAAATCAGTTTAATTTTGATGTATTTATTTTAATACTTTTATTTGCGGTAACTATGTTCGCAACACAAAAAGTTGTTATGGCACAGAACAAAAATACACAACAAGACCCTATGCAGGCACAAATGCAGAAAATGATGGGTACTATGATGCCGGTTATGATTATATTTATGTTCGTAATTGCTCCTATTCCTGCCGGAGTGCTTTTATATCTTGTTGTTAGTAATATAATTCAAATTATTCAAACTATTGTTATTAATAAACAACTTGAAAACGAAGAAAATCTTAAACATAATGTAAAAGATTTATCTGAAGTAAAAACTATTAAACCTATAGAAACTAAAACAATAGAAACAGATAAAAAATAATGCAGCTTGAAGAATTTAATTATAATTTGCCGGAAAATTTAATCGCGCAGGTTCCCGCACAGAAGCGTGACATGTCTAAAATGCTTGTTATGGATAGATTTGACGGGAGTTTAGAACATAAACATTTTTGCGATATTACTGATTATTTAACAGAAAATGATTTACTTGTGTTAAATAATACAAAGGTTATTCCGGCAAGACTTTATGCCAAAAAGGATACCGGTGCAATAATAGAAGTATTTCTGATTAGAAAAATTGAAAAAGATATTTGGATTGCTTTAATAAAACCTTCAAAAAGAGTAAAAACAGGTATGACTATTCAGGTATCCGAAAGTTTATCGGTAGAAATTCTTGAAAAAGATGACGATAAATGGAAAATTCATCTTGTATATCAGGGAAACATTTTTGAAATACTGGATAAAGTTGGACATATACCGCTTCCGCCATATATTGAAAGAAAAATGACTGATGATGAGTATAAAAATCTCGATTTTGACAGATATCAGACAGTATTTGCACAAAAAGCCGGTGCTGTTGCTGCACCGACAGCCGGATTACATTTTACAAAAGAATTACTAACAAAACTTGAAGTACAGGGTACAAAACATTGTTTTATTACTTTAAATGTCGGTTTGGGTACTTTTAAACCCGTAAAGTGTGAAAATATTCTTGAACATAAAATGGACTCTGAATCCTTTGAGATAACACAAGAAACCGCTGATATTATAAATAATGCAAAAGCACAGGGAAAAAACATTGTTGCTGTTGGTACAACTTCCGTCCGAACACTTGAAACGGTAATGAACAAATATGGCAATATTAAAGCATGTAAGGACAGTTCTGAACTTTTTATTTATCCGGGGTATGAGTTTAAAATTGTTGATAAATTAATTACGAATTTTCATCTTCCTAAATCCACACTTTTAATGCTCGTTAGTGCGTTTTCATCTAAAGATTTTATTTTTAATGCCTATGATGAAGCTATTAAAAATAATTACAGATTTTACAGTTACGGAGATTGTATGTTCATTAAATAAGGAGGTTGTTTCTTGTTTCTATTTTCTTTGATTTTAATTTTCATTTCATCATGGCTTATTATGTCATTAATTCCAAAAACAAAAAACAATTTAGGTTTTATTTATTTACTCCTTATTGCTTTCGGACAAATTGTTCTATCTTTTGAAATTCTTTCTCTGTTTAAACTCATTACAAGAAATAATTTTCTCGCAGTAAATTTAACAGTATTTTTAATATCATTGATACTGTTTTTTGTAAAAAAATCAAAATTATATTTTCCTCAAATATTTGTAGAAACAAAAAATATATTAAAAGCTTTAAAAAAAGATAAATTTTTAATATTTCTATCTATATGCTTTGTTGTATTTATGATTTCCGAACTTCTCGTAGTTTTCTTTTTCCCCGTAACATTCGGAGATGCGTTGGCTTATTATTTTACAAGATGTTTATCTTGGATACAAAATGGAAGTATAGCTCATTTTATAACTCCCGATACCCGCGAAGTAGTAATGCCGGTTAATATGGATTTATTATATACATGGCTCTTGATGTTCAGAAAAAGTAATTTTGGTACTGCTGTTTTTTCTTATATATCAATGATTCTGGCTCAATATGTAATATATAATCTGTTAGGTGAATGCGGATATTCACGCCGAAAAAGGCTCTGGAGCGTGTTTGTCTTTTCTTCATTTGCAATAATCGGCATAATGTCTTATACCCCTTGCGCTGATTTATTCATAGGCTCATTGATACTTTGTGCAATATATTTATTTTTTGTATATGTAAAAAGAAAAGACAAATATGCATTATATTTTTCGACCCTTTCTTATGCGCTTGCGGCAGGTACAAAAACAACGGCAGTTATAGCCGCCCCTTCATTATGTTTAGCCTTATTTTTGATTCTTGTTTTTTATAAGAAAACAGATATAAAAAAAGATACTTTCAAATACTGCGGATTACTGTTAATAAACTTTATTATATTTTCTTCATATAACTATATTTTAAATATTATACAGTTCTCAAATCCGATATCCTGCACGGAACAATTACTGCTTAATAAATTTAGAGGCGGTATAGGCGGATATTTATTTAATTTAGTGAAATATACATTTGTTATATTTGATTGTTCAGGATTAAAAGGATTTGATTTATATAACAGTTTTATAACAAATTTTCAAACCAAAGTTTTAGCGCTTATGAATTCCAATCCTTCTGATGTAAGGTATATATCAGGTTTTTTCGACCCTGTTTATAAATATGACAGTTCATTTACAACAGCAACGGCAGCGCTTGGAATAATGGGATTATTAGCATTTTTACCTTCTATATTTATTGGTATATTCAAAGGCATAAAGGCAAAATTTTCTAAAAAGACTGCAATATTATTTATTTTAGCGGTTGTTTTTATATTTAATATTCTGCTATTTTCACGTGTTATGGTATTTACAAAATTTAATATCAGATACCTTGTAACATTCGCAGTAATGTCATCTCCGATTGTAGTTTTAACTTATATAAAGCAAACTAATATAATAAAATGGATTTTATGTTTCTTCATGTTTATATATTTAGCCGGAATTGCCCATACAAAACCTGTATCAATTATGATGGAATACAAAAAATTTAAAACCCAATTCCCTGAAACAAAATTAAGAGTATATAATTTTGGAATCGTACTGGAAGAAGAAGATTTAATATATAAATATTTAAAAAATAAACCAAAAGGTAAATTTGCTATTCTTTCATATAAAACACACGGAAATCCATACGGCATGGAACTGTTAAAATTGCACGGATTTTTAGTTGACAAGCTTTTACTTGAGAATATTGAAGTATATAATTTATCGCAGTATGACTATATTATTTATCTGGCGGGAATTAATAATGCTTCAATTGTATTAAAATTTAAGGAATATTTAAATAATGATTCTTATATATCGGACTGTACCTATGTAGATAATAATAACAAGGTTATTGAACAATCAGAATCCTTTAAAAAACCTGCCGCTGTAAATTGCACAATTCCTATTGATTATGTAAAAAAGCAGGGGTTTGAATTTGTAAATGACCTGGAACTTGAAAAATATGTATTGATGAAGAATACATTAGAATAATATAAAAAGATTTATATATTACCGGTAGAACTGTTTTTATCATCTTCATATTCTTTGATATCAATGTTGTCAGAATCATCAGATTGTTGCAAAGATGAATATTTATAGCCGGAAGAAGATATATCAATGTCAATATTTACATCGGAATCTAACATTTCAACTTCATTATTTTTAAATTCTTTAATTTTTCCGTCAGAAAACTTAACAGACAAACTGTTGGTCAGAATATTGAGTGCGCATACCCTTCCGACCCCTTCTGTTGTCATAACTCCGGAACCTATGGGAATCATTTCTTTTGCGGTTTCTATATAGTTTTCATGTTCGTAATTCAAGCAGCATAAAAGCCTGCCGCATGTACCGGATATTTTGCTTGGAGTAATAGGCATGCTCTGGTCATGTGCAAGTTTTATATTTATTGAATCAAACTGTCTTTTAAACGTGCAGCAGCAGAAAGGTCTGCCGCAAAGTCCGTTTCCGCAGCATAAAGATGTTTCATCGCGAACGCCGATATGTTTTAAGTCAATACGAACCCTTCTAAATACTTTTGTTAAATCCTTCAACAACTCCCTAAAATCCACACGTTCAGGAGCAGTATAATAAAAAGTAACTTTTCTTTTATCAAATGTATACTTACATTCAGTTAAATTCATTTGTAAATTATGTTGTTTTATTAAAGCAAGACAATCTTTATATCCTTGATTTTCCATTTCCATAATTTCTTGATAAACAAGCATGTCTTCTTCTGTCATAACTCTAATTAAAGGAATAGAAGGAATTTTTTTCTTTTTTAATATTTCCTCAACGGCAGGAGGAACCAGATATGACTTTGCGGCTTCTTCTCCTTTATCTGTAAGCACTATTACCATATCACCGTTCTTTAGTTGAATACCTTCTTGAATTTCAAGAGGATATTGTTTATTTTTTAATAATTTAACAGCAAACATATTTATATAGTAACATAAATTTAAATTTATTAAAATTTAAAAATTTTAGGCAATTTTTAACAAAAATATTACTTATATATAATAGGTTAGTTTATGGGGAAAAATTTTTATGAATCCTAAGTTAATTAAATTTGCAGTAGAGCTTCAATGCGGTGAAGTTACCGAAAAAAAACCAAAAAAAATTTATTTTAAAAAATCTTTAGCAAAACTTTTTGGTTTAGACACTCCCGTAAAAGTTCCTTTAGTTGTTGAAAAAACAAAATAAAATTAAAGAAAAATCAATCCAAAACCCATAATAAGCATGCCGGAAACAATGCCTATAATAACGTGATGGTTTTCTCCGTACTCTCTTGCGAGAGGTAATAAAGTATCAAAAGACAAATAAACCATAATACCCGCGACAGCAGCAGTCATAATTCCGACAGCCTGCGGCGGCATAATTGTTTTAAGGAGCAATACTCCGATTAAACCGCCAACCGGTTCAGATATTCCTGACAAGAATGAATAAAGAATTGCCAGACGTTTTTTACCTGTGGCATGGAAAATGGGCAGAGCAATAGCAATCCCCTCAGGAATATTATGAATAGCTATTGCCAGAGCGACCGGAATGCCAAGCCTTAAATCCTGACTTGAAACAAGAAAAGTTGCCATGCCTTCGGGGAAATTATGTAATGTAACGGCAAGTGCGGTTATTAAGCCTGCACGTCTTATCTGTTTTCTTTGTCTGCATTTTTTTGAACCGGTTAAAAAATCAGATTCTATATGATCCGGAATAAAATAATCTATTAAGACTGCAATGATAATACCCAAAAAGAACCCTGCAAAAGCAAGTGCTTTTCCGATTGTGGGATTATAAATAGCTGAAAGCATTTGCGGAGATTCTGCCATAAGTTCATTAAGACTGATATAAATCATAACCCCTGCTGAAAAGCCGAGTCCTACCGATAATGCCTTTAAGTTATCTCTTTTTACAAAAAAGGTAATAAATCCCCCGAGCAAGGTTGACATGCCCGCACAAAGAGTCAATATTAAAGGTAAAAAATAGTTTTGCATAACTGTATCGTAGCATAAAAATTTAAATCAAACATAATCTAGTATCGCCCGCATTTTTCGATGACTTCTTAAAATTCCAATTGCACTCACACAGTAGTGCCTCCGGAGCTTTGCTCCTGCCGGCTTAGTTGCGTCAATTGCGAGGGCATTAGCCCGTGGCAATCTCTGCCATCTTTAGGACTGGTTTGCTTCGTCGTTACACTCCTCGCAAAGACGGTTGCCTGTGAGTCTGTATGTGTTCGTTGAGCGAAATTTTTTCGGACACTTTATTTTTTCTACAATTAATATATAATAATATGTATGGCGAGATATTTATATAAGGCGAAAAAATCTGACGGCAGTATTGTTTCAAGCCGAATAAATGCTTCATCGGTAATTGAAGCAGCCGGTTTTCTTGAACAAAGAGGCTTGATTATACTTGAAATAGTTGAAGATACAACGGTTTCCTCTCATTTATCTGCCGGTCAAATCCGAAAAACTTCCGTTTTTTCAATGACGGAAAAAAAGAGTTTTATAAATTCTTTTTATGCTTTGTATAAATCCGGACTTTCTGTAATTGAAATATTTCAATCAATGTATAATTCTTCACGCAATGCAAATATAAAAGCACTTTGTTCTCAAATATTATATAAAGTTGAAAAGGGTATATCCCTAAAAGAAGCTATGAAAAAGAGTTCAAATGCGCTGGGTGTTGCATATACAACGTTAATTGCAGCGGGTGAAACATCAGGAACTCTTGATGACGTTTTGTATAACATCAAAAAAAATATTGAAAGAGAAGAAGATACAAAAAAAAGATTGATAAGTGCCTGTGTATACCCAATAGTATTAATTACATTTGTTCTATTTGTAGGACTGTTTTTTTATTTTGGACTTAACAAAATTTTTACGGAAATATATACACTCTCTTTTAACGAGAGAATTTCAATTCTGGTTTCAGCAGCTTTAAAGTCACTGGGAATAATAATTCTAATCGAGGGAATTATTTTTTATCTTGTGAAAAGCAAAATTTTGGTTAATAGAATATTAAATTCTCAACTTTTTTATAATTTCTTAAAAAACAGCTATTACGGGAACTACTTTTCAATAATGGGGCTTGCTTATGATGCAGGAATCCCCGCTCTTGAAAGTTATTCTCTTGCGCTTACCGTAATAAGCGGACAAGATGACAGATATAAATTAAAAAAAGTTGAAAAACTGATAGAAAACGGAAGCAAGCTAACAACTGCATTCGCAGTAACCGGTTTATTTTCCGATTTTGCACTAACTCAAATATCATCAGGAGAAACCTCCGGAGAATTAGGAAAAATGTATAAGAGTATTTCCGAAGATTATTTTTCAAGACTTGAACAGGCAACAACAGTTTTTACTTCCTCATTAGGACCTATATTAATGTTTATAGTGGCTATTTGCGTTGCAATTATAGGAGTACAGGGATATAACAGCTACTTTAGCGGTATAACTTCGTTCTAATATAGTCAGAATGCTCTAAAGTCGTTATAAAGAACAACCGATAAAACACATGAAGCATTATTTCTCAAATGAAGTATTAGTTACCTCATCTGATTTTTTGTATACGCCTAAATCCTCTAAAGCTTTTAAAAAGCTTTGAGCTGTTGCTTTTTGCACTTCCGGAGGAACGACTCTTAAAAGTTCTACCGTTCTTGATATAACAGGGTCTTTATCATACCAACGGTTACAGACTTTAGGTCTTACCATTTCATAAAATTTATCAATAGCTTCTTTTGAAACTTTTTTTTCTATTTCAAGAAGAAATATTTCTGCTTGAGATTTTAATTCACTTTGATAATTTTGAAGCAAATTAATTACTTCAAGTAATACAGGATCATGATCATACCATCTTTTATAATTGTGATTCACTTAAATTTCCTTTATTTTGACTGATAATTAGAGGAGTTTCATCATTAAACCTTTGAATATCAGCACCTATAATTCTAAACTTATCTTCAATAAGTTCGTATCCTCTATCTATATGATAAATATTATCGATAGTACTTTCTCCGTCTGCCATAAGTGCAGCAATGACTAAAGACGCACCGGCTCTTAAATCGCTGGCTTTTAAGTTTGCGGCAGTAAGAGATTTAACACCTTTAACAAGTGCATGATTTCTTTCCTGATGAATATCCGCTCCCATTTTCCTTAATTCCGGAACCTGCATAAATCTGTTTTCATATAAGCTTTCAGTTATAATGCTCACTCCGTTTGCGACAGTAGCAAGTGCCATCGCTAGAGATTGCAAATCGGTAGGAAACCCCGGATAAGGTTGTGTAATAATATTTACAGCTTCCAGTTTTCTCTTACAGCTTACTTCTATAGAAGTAGGATCTACTAATTTTATATCCGCCCCCATTTTTGTAAGTTTAGAAGTATAAAAAGTAAGGTGATTCGGGAAAATATTTCTTATAATACCTTTACCTTTCGTGGCAATAAAAGCAGCCATATAAGTTCCGGCTTCAATTCTGTCCGGAATAGTAGTATATTCAATAGGTCTAAGCGATTCTTGCTTAACACCGTTAATAATAATCTCAGATGTACCGGCACCATTGATATCAGCCCCCATTGCATTTAAGAAATTAGCCAAATCAACAATTTCCGGTTCTTGTGCGGCATTTTGAATTCTCGTTGAGCCTTCCGCGAGTACAGAAGCCAACATAATATTTTCTGTTGCCCCAACAGAAGGAATATCAAGGTATATATCATTACCTATTAATTTCTTTGCCTTTGCATGAACATAACCATTTTCAATTTTTACGGCAGTTCCAAGAGCTTCAAGCCCTTTAATATGGAAATCCACTTTTCGTTCGCCGATAGCACACCCGCCGGGGAGGGCAACAACAGCTTCTCTGCATCTTCCGACTAATGCTCCAAGTACAATAAACGAAGCTCTCATTCTGCTTACAAGTTCGTAATCAGCCTTTACGCTTGTTATATTTGAAGCATCAATTGTTATAGATTTCTCATTTTTATCATAATTCGTCTTTGCCCCCAACTGCTGCAAAACGTTCAGCATAATTATAACGTCTGTCAATTCGGGAACATTATAAATCTTACTTGTACCTTTAACCAGAAGAGCCGCCGCCATAAGCTTTAAAACAGCATTTTTCGCCCCGCTTACAGATACTTCGCCCTTTAATTGCCTGCCGCCACTTATCCTTATTTTTTGTGTCAACGCTCCTCCGAAATTTATAATTTTTGAATTTTAATACACGCTGTTATTATAATAATATAACTTACTTAAATACAGGTAAATAGATTAACTATTGTAAACAAAAAATATTATATCATTCAAATACACTATATTCTAAGCGGTGGTTTAAGTATAAAATAGAATGAGGAGAAAGAATATATGGAAAATAATGAAGCCATAATGATAAATGCAAAAAAAGCAGCAGAAATGGCATATTGTCCGTATTCCGAATTTAAAGTCGGGGCATGCGTGCTTTTTGAAAGCGGAAAATTCTATACAGGCTGTAATGTTGAAAATTCAAGTTACGGGCTTGCGCTTTGTGCTGAAAGAAATGCTATTTCCACTGCAATCGCAAGCGGGGAAAAGTCAAAATTAATTAAAATTGCTATATATTCCCCTAATTTAAAAAAATGTTTTCCATGCGGAGCATGCCGCCAGTGGATACAAGAATTTGCTGCGGGTTATAACGCTGAAATTATTCTGGAAGATGAAACCGGCAATTGTTGTTCTTATTATATAAATGATTTATTGCCTTATTCATTTAGTCTTACAGGTGCAAAATACGGAGAGGAACAATAAGTGGCTGACTATAAAGTAAATTATGAAGAAATTTGTGATTGGTTAAAATTATACAAAGAAGAAAAAGATGAAAAACAAAAAAAACATTTGCAAAATGTAATAGTTATTGCAGCAATGCCGCTTGTAAATAAAATTGCAAGGGGACTTGCAAGAAGAAATACCGATCCGGTTGAAGATATAATTCAGGTTGGAAGTGTCGGGCTTGTAAAAGCTATACATTTATATAATCCGAAAGTAAGCGAAAATTTTAAAACCTATGCTACATATTTAATTACCGGTGAAATAAGACATTATTTACGCGATAAAGTATCTATGATTAAGGCACCCCGTGAAATATACGAACTTGCATACCGTGTAAATAAAGTTATGCAGAAATTAAAAGATGATCAGGGAAATGAACCGTCTGAAAAAGTTCTGGCAGAAGAACTCGGTACATCCGTCGGTAAAATTAAAGAAGTTATAGATGTTGAGCGCCGAAAACAAACAATTTCTTTAGATCAAGTTATTAATACAGGCAATGATGAATCACTTTCTTTGTTTGATAAAATTGCCGATGATAATCATTATAATTTGGAATCTTTTCAGGAGGATAAAATCCTTATTAAATATGCAATTGAAAAACTTGATGTTAAGTTGCAGGAAGTTGTTATGATGAATTATTTTGAAGATATGAGCCAGACCCAAATTGCCGCAAAGCTTGGAATTTCTCAAATGCAAGTTTCAAGAC
>JAJQFK010000222.1:0-2453 GCA_021201175.1 Candidatus Gastranaerophilales bacterium
ACAAATACACTATATAGATGTAAAAAATTATATTTTAATAGATTAGTATTTAAATAGGAAGTATGAACTTTTCAGCCTGAATCGCAAGATAGTCTTTAGTTGAAAAGTTCCGTTGAATAAAGGAGGAAAAATGATAATATCAAATATTGAATCAATTCCTGGCATGAAAATTAAAGTTCAATGCGGTCTTGTTTCAGGTAGTACGGTAAGAGCAAAAAATGCTATTTTGGATTTTGGTGCAGGATTAAAAAATATTGTTGGCGGTGAATTAAGAAGCTATACAGACCTGCTTAGACAGGCAAGAGAAGAATCTTTATCAAGAATGGTAGAACAAGCAAAAGCTTTAAAAGCAAATGCGGTTATTAATGTTAGATTTGCAACATCTGCCATAACTGCCGGTGCTGCGGAAGTCTTTGCGTATGGCACCGCCGTTGTAGTTGAAAGGATAGAAGGATAATTTTGTGTCTGATTTATTAATATTTATTTTATTGCTTATTGGTACTTATATTACAGGCTGTATTATTGAAAAAAAGCATTATAAAAAAATACAGCAGAGGGAGATAGCTTTAATAAAAAAACCATTCATTAATTTTGGAGCTAAAAAGTGGAGAACAAAACGGAAAATAAAAAAAGTTGAACTGGTTACCGGCGAGGTTGTTATATCCGGAGATTATTTTAAAAACTTTGTTGTTGGCTTAAAAAATTTAGTTGGCGGCAGACTTACTCCTTATGAATCAGTTCTGGATAGAGCCAGACGAGAAGCTATTTTAAGAATGAGAGAAAAAGCAAGGGGTGCTAATATAATTGTAAATACAAGAATTGAATCTATTTTAATGAATAATATTTATTCCAAGAATACTGTGGCAAGATGTGCCATAATTGCATACGGGACTGCTGTAACTTATGAATAATAATTATGAAAATAACTACAAGAAGTTAATTTTAAATAACAATAATGTATCGAAAACTAATGAAGTAAGGGATTTATTCTTATTCATTGCTGTAATTGCACTGATAATTGCACTGATATATTTTGGGGCAGATATAATAGCCAATATTTATATCGATAACATGCCGGATAAAACACAAATTAGAATAGAAGAATTAATCTCGAGTGTTTCGCCGGAAAGAGAAATTGATAAACAATATAAAAATAAAGTTACACAGTTGGATAATTTAAAACAAAAAATCATAATAAGAGATACAAAACTAAAAGGTAAATCAACTTTTCCAATCAGGGTTTTACCCTCGGATGAAATTAATGCAGCTGTAAACCCCGGCGGAACCATATATTTTACAAAGGGGATTTTGGATACAGATATGACAGAACAGGAACTTATGTTTGTTCTTGCCCATGAAATAGGTCATTATTCTAATAGAGATCATTTAAAAGGTATTAGCCGGCAATTGCTTGTTCTGGCAATCACATTTATTTTTACGGCAGGTCAAAGCCATGAACTAAATATTATTATTGACAATGTTTCAAATCTTAATTCATTAAGTTACTCTCGTACGCAGGAAAGGAATGCTGATTTGTATGCGGGAAAAATGTTGATTTACATATACGGTACTAATGAAGGCGGGAAAATCTTTATGAAAAGACTGCAAAAAAATGAAAAAACTCCGTCATTCCTTCATTATTTTTCAACACACCCTTCATGGCAGGAACGGCTTAAATTACTTGAAACTCAAAAATGATTTTCTTATAATAAAGTCAGATGAAACAAAAAAAATATAAAAAGATTTTAATTATCAGAACAGGTGCTATAGGTGATGTCGTTCATACTACGGCACTTTTGCATGCTATAAAAAAAATATCTCCTGAAACTCAAATTCATTATTTAACAAGTCCTTTAATAAAACCGTTATTAGAGTCTGACCCCGATATAGATAAAATTTTAACAATAAATCCCAAATTCAAGCTGTTTTCTGCGTATACAAAAGAGCAGGCAGACGAACTGAAAAATGAACATTATGATTGCGTAATAAATTTACAACCGTCTTTAAAAATTAAGGGATTAATTTTTTTATCGGGGATAAAAAAACGGGTTAATTATAAAAAAAGTTTTAAAGTTCATGCTGTCACAAATTTCTGGCAAACGGGATTAAAAATATTCCCTGATTTAATGCAAGAAGATAAAATAAAACTTTATCTTCCGGAAAAAGAACTTGAAAAAGCACAAAAAAGAATGAAAAATTTAAAACGTCCTTTCATAATAATAAATGCAGGAGGAGTTTTATCCAAAAGACAAGGCAGAACTTATCCTGTTTCAAAATGGTTGGAACTGGGAAATAAAATACAGCAAAAATACAACGGAACAATAATTCTTAACGGCGCAGAAGAAGATAAGAAAATTTTATCTCCTTTAAATGAAATAAAAAATTCCGTAAACTTCATAGGCTTAATCTTATACACATCTCAGAGCCCACGATACCGACACCTATATCGTATG
>JAJQFK010000222.1:2463-4526 GCA_021201175.1 Candidatus Gastranaerophilales bacterium
CGGGCCGTAAAATCTGTACGCCTATTAATTTTATCGGGAGATTCAGGTCCTTTGCATATAGCCATGGCATTAGGTGTAAAATCAATAGGTTTATACGGTTCTATGCCGGTTGCACGTACAGGCTGTTATAATGACGGTATAAATATTAAGTCGCAAAAAAAATGCGTTCCTTGTAACATGCGAAAATGCCGTTACTTAAAAAACAACAAAAAAACAAATTATGCTCCCTGTATGGAAGAAATTTCAACTGATTGTATTATGAATGAAAAAAATAAATTTTTATAACAAGAATTTTATCATAGAGGAGATATATCTGAAAAATCCGGAAGTTTATCTTCCTTTGGAGTTATATTTTCTTTATCTGCCTTAATCCATATAAATGAATTTATTGCACCCAAAGAATCTAAATTTCCATATATATTGACTTTAAATGTGTTTGTTCCGGCTGTATTGTTATTATATAAATCCGGAATTTTATTGATAGTTTCATAAGGAATTTTATAGACCATAACATTTTTATCGGCGGATTGTCCGTTAATAATTTCAGAAAGTGATACTTCTCCGAACGTTCCGAGTTTATGACTAATTTCATCTGATATACGTCCATAAATTTCTATATTTGCATGATTCGTCAATAGATTATGCCGCCCCTTTAAATAAAGACTCATCTTATCTCCGGAAGTTTTTATGTTGTCTGATATAATAAATCCGTTTTGAAACAATATCTCCCCTGATGCTTCTCGATATTGTGCAGTATTATCAGGAATGATTGCATCTGCAATCCTGTTGAGCGTTGTATTTAAAAATCCGTGATACAATATGTTTTGAGCGTGCAAATAATATTCAAATTTCCCCAGAGTTCCCATTCTGCCGTTTTTTGCTTTAAACGAAGCTTTACCGCTTAAAGATTTTATTACTTCATTATATGGACCTGTCATCATTGATATATTGGCTTTTAAATCTGTTGTACCTGATATATTATCTTCTAATTTACATAAATCATAAACAGAACTCTTAATATCAAGTCCGTTTCCTTCCATTTTTACCGATAGCGCACCTGTTGAAACATTATAGCTTGAACTTCCCTGAATATGCCCGTTGTACGCAGATGCCGATATATTTGTCAACTTTAGTGTATTATTATCAAATGCTAAATCACTGCTGATATCATGTGCTTTTAAATCTAATATTTTAAAATTATTTATGGTCGCCGTTCCTTTTTTTATAACAAAAAATTCAGGCACTAAAAAATTTCGTTCTTTCATTATAAGTTCAAACAGCGTATTTAAATCCAAATTTAATGAATTTATATGTAAAGATGATATTATTGTTTTCTCCGGTTTTAATGAAGGTTCAATATCCGCAGTAAGATTAAATTTCGAGTTATTAACCCGAACATCAGGCGCAATTAAACGAATATTATTATCAGCAAAACTGATATCCGCATTGTTTATTGAAGTTAAGTAACGCTTTAGATTATATTTATCAATTTTAGCACTACCTCTTAATTCCGGATTATTAATATTTCCGTTTAGTTTTATATCCGCACGTATTTCAGCTTCTTCTCCGCCAAAAAAATTTGAAGCAAACGATATTTTTTCAGGAATGTTAATATGAAAATTTTGGAATTCCGGCGATTTTAAATTTATAATATTCCCGTTTAAACTTATAATTTTTTTGTATTTTTCTAAATTACTCAAATAGACAGATACAGACGGCGCAGAATCTTCATATATCGAAATATTATTTATTTTTACGGAATCTTTTTCTAAATCAATATCAAAATTATGAATTACCGGTTTTTTAAGCAATTCTTTTACAACTAAATAGGATAAATAATTATTTTCATTTGATTTAAGCTGCAGCTTAATATTATTTCCCGATTTTCCAAATTTCAGTTTTCCCGCAGTATGTATAGCACCGGAAGCTTTATAAGGCAGTTTTACTAATTTATCAACTATCTTGCCAAGACTTTCAGATTGAATATTACCTGTAATACCAATTTGCCCCTCGGGTGATTTTAAATAATTATTTATAACTCCCTCAAAATTAACTTTATTCGG
>JAJQFK010000222.1:4536-8768 GCA_021201175.1 Candidatus Gastranaerophilales bacterium
TTTATTGTTATATTGTTTTCATCAAATAATAACTTTATTGCAGATATAAGTATACTTTGTCTGGGGATATTTATGGATATTTTATCAATACGACTATTCCCGTTAAATTTTTTTTCATTCCCGTCAAAATCTACTTGCGCACTATCAGCAGTTATAATTATATTTTTATCTGCCTCTTTTAATTTTAAATTATTGATTAAAGCCTTTGTTTTTACAAAAAATGATTTGTATAAAATCCCTTCTAATGATGATTCAAAACTCAAATTTCCGTTTAAAACCAAAAATGGAAGCTTTAATTTAAATAGTTCCGTTAATTTATTTAAATTTAAATCTTTTGAAAAAACTTCAATTTTGTATGAAACATCTTCATTTATCTGTCCTTTTATATTAAGCGGGGTCTGATTTATATTTGCAGCAGCTTTTAATATTTGTACCTTATTATTGTTAAAATTGATATCCGCATTTATATCAGTTATTTTATAAGGCAATTGTTTATGAGAAATTTTTGCATTTGAAAAAAGAGCATGCCCTGAGGAGGTCAATTTTTTAAAATCGGAATTTATATTAAAATCGGCATCAATTAAACCGCTGATTTTATAATCATGCAAATTTATTTTTAAATTCATAATATCCGATATCGCCGAAGCAACATTATATAAATTTTCAAGATTGACATTCTTCGCATACGCCGAGCAATTTATAAATTTGTTTTTGCCAAATCCTAAGTTCCCGTTTAATTTTACGATATCTGTTTTTGAAGAATGAATTAATGCCTCAAATTTTGCCTGCGCTCCTTCAAAAATAACAGAAAAATTATTATTATCTATTTTTGTTTTACCTGTTCTTAAAGATAAATCATTTATTTTAATACTTCCCGTAACGTTATCGGCAGATTGATACTTAATGTGCCCGTATACTTCACCTTTAATATCCGATTCATAAATATACTTAAAAGGAGAAAATAAAACATGCCGATTTTCTTTTAATGGCATTAAAATGTCTAAATCATATTTTAAATATTCATTTCCGGATTCATAAAGTGCTCCCTTTAGAACAAAATGCATTTTGTCATTTAGCTTTATGTCGCTTAAAACCAGTTCGCCGCCCTCAAAATAAAACTCTTTTTTTATGGATTCATCTTTTATTTTAAGCTTATAGTCATATAAAAGAGTATTATAAACAGTTCCTTCTATTTGAAAATGTCCGAGAAAATTTCGCGATAAGGAACGAGAGCGAAATTTTTGAGTGGCGCCTTGAAAAGGTGAGCCCCAATTTTTCGGTGACGAGGAGTCATCGAAAAATGCGGGCGACACTAGATTATGTCCGCCTGTATTAATTGATTTACCCTCCGGTATAAGATGCTCTAACGAAGTAGTCAAATCTTTATATAAAGTTATATTTATAATCGGTCTTTGAAAAACAGCATCTTTTATAATAATTTTTTTTAGCAGCAAAGGAAATATTTTTATTTTTAAATCAATTTCTTTTAATTTTAAAAAGACCTCACTATCAGGATACATAACCATAGTGTGAAAAAGATTAACCCTGAAATACGGAGATAAACTCCGTTTAAAGCTTATATTCTCGCAAGTAACTTTTAATCCCGTCTGCTTTTCTATTTCACTTATAACAGGTTCTTTATACCTGTTTAAATCAACAAAACAAGGTATACTGATTAATGCAGCAAAATATAAAGCGCCGACACTAACGGCACAAATACCAATACCTGTACATATTTTTTTGACTTGAAACATTTACTTATTTATAACAGCACTGCCGCCTGTAATTTCGGTTAACTCCTGCGTAATTATTGCCTGACGCGCTTTATTAAATTCCACTGTTAATTTTTGAATCATTTCGTCTGCATTATTACAAGCTGCCGACATTGCTGTCATCCTTGAAGCTAACTCACTTGCTATAGATTCTAACATAGCTTGAAAAATTATGCTTGATATAAATAACGGAACCAATTCCGAAAAAACATAAGGGGCATTAGGTTCAATTTCCATATCACAATCGTTTTCTTTTGTATAGTCAAAATCTATTTCGTCTAAAGGAAGAATATCCCACTTTTCAACCGAATAAGACATCATATTTCTGAATCTGGTAGTAATTATTTCCATGGAATCAATATCCCCGTTAACAAAAGAACGAGCCATATCTCCGGCAATAAGCATAGCCTGTGAAGATGTCGGTGTTTCAGAAAATGTAAGATAAGTTTGTGTAATCTTAAATCCGCATTCTTTTTCCAAACGTCTTAAAGCATTATATCCCTTTTGTCCGACAATAAACAATTCACAATTTATACCGTTTTCTTTATATGTCTGAATTGTTTTAGTTGTATAACGAACCAAATTGGCATTAAAAGCACCGGACAAACCTTTATTAGAAGTTAATATAAGCAGCCCGACCGTCTTTATAGGTCTTTCTTTTAGCAAAATAGGATAATTATTAATCGGTTCTCTAAAATCAACGTTATACGTATCAAGTTCTTTAACTGAATGAAGCAGCCTATAGAACATTTTTTCCAGTTCAAATGTAAACGGACGTGACGCTTTTACACGATTTTCAAATTTTTTTACCTTCGCAGACGCTACCATTTTCATAGCCCGCGTTATTTTTTGCGTACTTTTTATTGAATTTATTCTTGTTTTGATTTTTTTTAAATTTGCCATTTTAACCTACTTAAAGAAATTAGTTTTGTAAATATTTAATTTATTCTTTAATTGTTCTTTATCCTCATCAGAAAGTTTATCGCCGGAATTAAGTTTATTAATTAATTCGCTCATATTTGCACTGAAATAATCAAACCAGCCGGATTTAAAATTGCTGATTTTTGAATTATCAATATCATCAAGAAATCCTTCATTCGCCGCGAATAAAATACTAACTTGCTGTGCTGCGCTCAAAGGTGAATATTGCGGCTGTTTCAGGACTTCGGTTAATTTTTGACCTCTTGTTAACTGGTCTTTTGTAGCTTTATCGAGGTCGCTTGCAAACTGTGCAAAAGCTTCAAGTTCTCTAAACTGCGCCAAATCAAGTCTTAATTTTCCGGCAACCTGTTTAATACCTTTTGTTTGTGCCGCACCGCCAACACGAGATACTGAAATACCGGCATTAATAGCAGGGCGCATGCCTGAATTAAATAAGTTTGATTCTAAAAATATCTGACCATCCGTAATAGATATAACGTTTGTCGGAATATATGCGGATACATCGCCTGCTTGAGTTTCAATAATCGGCAGTGCGGTTATACTGCCGCCGCCTAAAGAATCGTTAAGTTTACACGCTCTTTCAAGAAGTCTTGAATGGAGATAGAAAACATCTCCGGGATACGCTTCACGTCCTGACGGGCGCTTTAATAATAAACTCATAGCCCTGTATGCTTGTGCATGCTTTGATAAATCATCATAAACAATTAAAACGGATTTTCCTTCTTCCATAAATTCTTCTGCTATTGCACATCCTGCGAAAGGTGCTATATACTGCATAGGGGCAGATTCATTTGCAGGCGCCGAAACAATTATAGAATATTCCATAGCCCCATAGTTTTCAAGTGTTTTGGCAAGCTGTGCAACCGTTGACGTCTTTTGACCTATTGCAACGTAAATACATATAACATCTTTACCTTTTTGGTTTATGATTGTATCAATAGCAATAGCCGTTTTACCGGTTTGTCTGTCGCCGATAATAAGTTCTCTTTGACCTCGTCCAATAGGAGTTAAAGCATCTATAGCGGTTAATCCTGTTTGAAGCGGCTCGCATACTGATTTTCTTGTTACAATTCCGGGAGCAACTCTTTCTATGGCTCTTGTTTTATCGTAGTTTATGTCACCGTTTCCGTCAACAGGCATGCCCGTTGGGTCAATAATTCTGCCTAATAATCCGTATCCGACGGGAACGGAAGCTATACGTCCCGTTGTTCTGACTTCCATGCCTTCTTTTATATGAGTATAATCGCCTAAAATTACGACACCGACATTATCTTCTTCAAGGTTTAATACTATGCCTAAAGTTCCTTTTCCGTCCTCAAACTCAACCAGTTCTGATGCCATCGCGTCGGACAATCCGTAAATTCTTGATATACCGTCGGCAACTTCCAAAACTGTACCGGTGTTTTTTACTTCAAGTTTTGACTCATAATTTTCCAATTTTTCTTTTATTATTGATGTAATTTCATCAGGATTAATTATTGCCATATCTATTTCCCTTTATTAATTGTTTTTTCATAT